>LNZD02000065.1 GCA_001469005.2 SAR324 cluster bacterium lautmerah10 | reverse complement strand
GCCGTGATCGTGGCCTTCATGAGAATGCTCTTGCGCGGCATGATCATGGTTACATCCCTTATGATTATGCTCATCATGCGAATGCCCTTCGCCGCCATGACTATGGGCATCATGATTATGGCCTTCATGGGAATGGTCATCACTGCATTTATTGTGATTATGAGCCTTCTGATCATGTGCATGATCATTTGCTTTATGTGATTCACCAGTATTCTTAACCCGGAGTCCTGTCCCTAAATTGAACGTTTCACAGCAACTAGCCGCTTCGTCTCCTGCAGGGGTTTTGCTATTTTTTACACCACCACTCATTTTCATTTCCTCATCTGCTAACTATACTGACTATTAAAGACCCTGATCTAACTACAGGGTCAAGTGCATAAGGGGGGATGCATGAAAATTGGTGAATTGGCCCGTAAGGCGGGTTGTCCGGTGGAAACTATTCGGTACTATGAGAAAAAAGGATTACTTCAAGCTCCATTAAGAGATATTGAAAATAACTACCGCTGTTACAACAATACTCATCTGGAAAAGTTGTTATTTATCCGACGCTGCCGCTCTCTTGATATGACTCATGAGGAAATACGTGCATTGCTACTGGCAATTAATAATCGCGGTAAAGACTGTGGCCCCATTGATGCAATAATCAGTGCCCATCTCACGCATGTTCAGCATCGTATTAAAGAGCTATTAGCCCTGGAAACACAACTAAAAGAACTTAATGGCTATTGCAGCTCAGACCGGAGCGTGGACGAATGCGGGATAGTACAGAAATTGACTGCTGATGAAGAGAATGGTGATCTTCCTTTAACCGTACCAACTGACCACTTGGGGGGGGTGCATTAGTGGTGTGCGCTTATAAGTTGATTAGACTGATGGCGTAACACTAGCCCATACAGCTTTGTGCTACGCCATCATGCCCTTAAAATAAGGGGTCGGGCTTTTTCCATTTCGTTACCACGAGAACTACGTTGCACCGCCCCTTCTCTCTTACCGGGATGGCTTTTAGCATCAGCGGTCATTAATGTCTGGTATTGGGCATTCAAATCGCTCATCCCCAGCACAGCTTTTGAACAGAGCTCTGAGTGTATATGCCATTCGTTGCATATTTTCCATACGTCGCTCTAAATCATCCATATGCTCTTGTGCCAGACGTTTAACATCGGCGCTCTGGCGAGATTTGTCATTCCATAACTTGAGCAAATCGGCTATCTATTCAAGAGAAAAACCAAGGTCACGCGCACTGCGGATAAAAATCAGACGGTGGACATCATTGGGTGCATAATCACGGTAGCCTGCTTCGGTACGACCTATAGCAGGAATCAGACCAATTTGCTCGTAATAGCGAATCATCTTTGCGAAGATTCCTGATTCGTTCGATGCTTTACCAATGTTCATAACTCCCCTTTATCTTAGTGCTCAGAGTCTTCTGCCAGCGGAGTCTGGAACCGACGCAAACGAAGTGCGTTGCCCAGAACAAATACACTGGATAGCGCCATCGCGCCTGCAGCAAAGATTGGCGAAAGCAGCAATCCATAGGCAGGGTACAGCAAGCCTGCTGCTACAGGGATCAATGCGGCATTATATCCAAACGCCCAAAAAAGATTTTGCCTGATGTTACCTATTGTTGCCTTAGACAATCCAATAGCATTAGGCACACCCTGTAGGTTGCCGGACATTAAGACAACATCAGCAGATTCCACCGCTATATCGGTACCTGTACCAATTGCAAGCCCAATATCTGCCACAGCTAAAGCTGGGGCATCATTAATGCCATCACCAACATAAGCGACCTTACCGTAAGACTCCTTCAACCGACGAACTGCTTCAACTTTCCCTTCTGGCAACACTTCGGCAACCACTTCATCAATACCCAGCTGTCTCGCTATCGCATTTGCTGTATTGGCATTGTCACCTGTAATCATTGCGACTTTGAGCCCCAGTTGGTGCAATGCATTTATGGCAATCGGCGTACTTGATTTAATAGGGTCAGCGACTGCGATAATGGCTGCCAGACGTCCATCGATAGCAACATAGAGTGGAGATTTCCCTTCGTTTCCAAGGCGTATCGCAGTCTTTGAAAAATATTCGATGTCCAAGCCTAACTCACGCATAAATCGATCAGCCCCAATCTCTACGCGCTCTCCGTCTACGGTAGCCCTGACGCCCATCCCAGTAATTGAATCAAACTCAGTCAACACCGGCAGTGATATCTCTTTTCCTAGAGCGGCCTCAACGATAGCGCGGGCAATAGGATGTTCCGAACGTGATTCAACAGCGGCAACTTTTGCTAATACTAAGTCAAGCTCAAACCCTTCAGCCAACTCCAGATCTGTCATTACTGGGCGTCCCTCAGTCAAAGTGCCAGTTTTGTCTACAGCAACGACCTTGGCATCTTTAAGCAACTGCAGAGCTTCTCCCTTACGGAACAAGATCCCCATTTCTGCACCACGGCCAGTACCTACCATGATAGAGGTTGGGGTAGCCAATCCCATTGCACATGGGCAGGCAATGATCAACACAGCCACGGCATTAACCAGTGCGAAAGACAGGGCCGGTGATGGCCCAAATGTTAACCAGGCAAGGAAAGTTAACAACGCTGCCAGCATCACCACAGGAACAAACCATAATGTCACCTTATCGACCACAGCTTGTATGGGTAGTTTAGAGCCCTGGGCTTGCTCTACCATTCTGATTATTTGTGACAGCATCGTCTGACCACCAACGGCTGTTGCACGCAACCTCAATGCTCCTTTCTGGTTAACAGTCCCGCCAACCATTAAGCTTCCGGGAACTTTCTCGACGGGGATAGGCTCCCCCGTTATCATCGATTCATCGACAAAACTTGTTCCTTCGCTCACCTCACCATCAACCGGTACCCGCTCACCTGGTCGAACTTCGACAATGTCATCAAGGGCTACATCGCTGATGGGAATATCGATGACAATACCGTTACGCAGCACATGCGCCTCTTTGGCCTGCAATCCAACCAAACGCTTGATAGCCTCAGACGTTCGACCTTTAGCCCGCGCCTCCATGAATCGTCCTAAAAGAATAAGAGCGACGATTACCGCAGCTGCTTCGTAATACACATTGACGGTACCTTGAGGCAGAAGACCCGGAGCAAAGGTCGCAACCATTGAATAACCGAATGCAGCGAGAGTCCCGACGGAGACGAGAGAGTTCATGTCTGGGCCAAGTCTTAATAACGCGGGAAAACCTTTCACGTAAAAGCGCCGTCCCGGAATAGCCAGCACCAGCAATGTTAACACAAACTGGAGATACCAGCTTTCCTGGAGCCCAATGGTATCCATTATCCATTGATGCATTCCCGGTATCACATGCGACCCCATTTCCAGAATAAATACTGGTAACGCAAGTACAGTCGCCAAAAATAAATCTTTCTTCAACGCAGCCTTTTCAATATCTTTTTTTTCTGCAGTATCATCATTATTCTGGCTTTGGTTATCAACCAGGCTGGCTTCATAACCGATTTTTTCGATAGCAGTTATGAGGTCATCAGCTCCAGCGGTTCCACGAACAGTGGCTCTTTCAGTCGCTAAATTAACAGTGGCTTCTTTTACACCTTTAACCGCTCGGAGCGACTTTTCGACACGCCCTACGCATGATGCACATGTCATGCCCTGAACTGATAACTCTACAGAAGCTTGGGGAACCTCATAGCCGACCTTTTCAACTGCTTCAACCAACGCCATACGATTAACTAATGTATTTAGGCGGATATCTGCACGCTCAGTTGCAAGGTTAACGCTTACGCTTTGTACACCTTCAACCTTAGCCAGAGCGGCTTCAACTCGTCCAACGCAGCTTGCACAAGTCATTCCCTCAATGGGCAAACTGACTTGAGTTTCACCATCATTAGAATGCTGTTTTTTTTGAATGCTCATGATGTATTTCTCATCGTTATGTTCAGATAAAGAACAACCTTAAGGCTTGCCATCGTGGGAAGGTCAAGCGCATTATTTTGAACATGCCGATACCGTGGAAGAAATCGTCATAAAATCCTTTACATGAACACATGTTCATGTGTCAGAGTATCGATAAAACCCAGCTTTTTGCTGCAATGTAGTTCACTTAAGCGGAGCTGCCTTGCGATTAACTGGATATCGGGTCTTTGATATTTTTACCGCCCTAGGCCTATTTGGCTTAGGGCGTTTGTCTATAAAAAGGATGGATAAGTCTCCTCGCAGACTTTTTAGACGCTTTGCCGTATTACCGGGAGACACCTCTTTGCACATGACCTTTGTTGACTCGCGATAAACTGACAAGCGTACTTAAAACTGATTTCATTGGGCATTCGACCATGCTCTACTGTCGCTTGACTGGCCTCTCGTCTCACCAAGTTATAACCAAGTAAAAGCCCCCCATAGTTCTTGATAGACAAGCTCCACCGTCTTACTCCTCAGTACTAAAGCGTTGTGTTGCATCGAACTTTTTATGTCTCGATACCCCAACTCAATTTACCATCTCTCATGGTAAAGCTCAGCGACCAATTCTCCGTCGTACTCTTCCCTCGGCAAAGACGTAAACACGGTTTTGTGCTTACCTTGTACTTGATATGTAACGGCTCTGACTTGCCATTTTTCAGGTAGGTTAGGATTTTTCTTGCGTGCCTGTGGTGAGACGTTCATTTCTACCAACATGTCGTCGCTCTCCTCATCGTCCAGAAGGATGTATTTAACCCCTTTCTTAGCAGGCAACAAACAGACCAGTTACCGCGAGTGAAATAGCGCAGTTAACTCAATAGGCATTCACTTTGCGACGCAACATGTTGAGCTTATCAACCTGGCGTCGAATTTCACTGAAAAATTCTTCTTTCTCCATGGCCAGCGCTAGCTCCCATTCTTTGGCTAGACCTTGGCAGTCCAAAAATGAGTATCTCAGCTTCGTCTTTGAAATACGCAGACCCTTGCTAAAGACCACGCGCTTGCCTCGTTGACCGTGAAAACTGTTGATGTACCACTCTATGCCAAAGCCATACTTAAAGTCTCTGATACGGACACCAAGCAGACCCCAGTCTTTAAAGGGCTCATTCTCTCGAACCTTGTAATGGGTAACCCAAAAGTCATCAACTTCAGCTCGTGCCAGCGCTTTTAGCCTGTCCGTTTCTTGCTGAAGTAAATCTGATACCTCTGCTTTCCATTGTTCATTGACGATTTCTACCAAACCAATTTCCCCATCCAATTAACCCCAAAAGCCAAAACCACTATCCGTTTGGCTTTTGGATCGAAACGCCAAACGTAAAACTGCCGTCACAATCACTGTTTGGCGTCTCGATATAAATCGACTCGCTCAATCCCATACCTGACAAGGGATACAGACCGATTTCACTTAAAAACGCCTAAAAAGACGTATCGCCATGAAGATACAAACCGTTTGGCGAGTTCAGGCCAGAATGCAAACGACGTTTGGCGTCTCGATTTTTTTAGCTCAGTCATCCGCCGCCAAACAGAGCCTATTCTCATACTTTTGCGAAAATGCAATAGGCAGATAGATGAAAGGATTTGTCACCTTTCTGCCCACCGCCAGTGCACCGAATCCTGATAATGACATTTGAGTGAACCGCCAGAGCACTTGGAATAGCCCAAGCATGGCCAGTGCGGTTGATTGAAAACCGTTAGAGCACTTTGAGTGCACAGGAGATAAGTATGTTTGTACTAGGCGTAGATATCGGTTACTCAAACCTGAAGTTGGCAATTGGCCAATCAGGCAGTGAACCGAAAACCATTATTCTACCTGCGGGTGCCGGTCCTGCGGATCGTATGCCAGAGCGTATCGGTGGAGGCGATGATGACACTTGTTTGTATGTGTCTGTCGATAATGAGCGTTGGGCCGCTGGTGTTCCTGCTGGACGCCTTCAAGGCTGGGAACGAGAGCTTCACCCGGAATATCTTTTTCATGCCGCCTTGTTTATGGCTGAAACAGAATCCATCGATTTGGTTGTCACTGGATTACCGGTTTCCCAGTTTAATGAACCACAACGTAAGTCTGACCTTGTACAGCGTTTAAAAGGTGTCCATCAAGTGACGCCAAAGCGCAGCATCACCGTTCATGATGTCAAAGTGCTGCCGCAGCCTGCCGGTGCCTATATGGATCTGGTTCAAACAGGTGGTGATTTGGGCTTGATTGAAGAAGGTCGTGTCGTCGTCATAGATCCCGGCTTCTTTTCTGTTGACTGGGTTGCCCTTGAGGCTGGAGAAATTCGCTACAGCTCCTCAGGAACCAGTCTTCAGGCAATGTCCGTGCTACTGGAAACCATTGATAAGCTGATTTCGGAAGATCATGGTGCCAAAGTCGGCATGGATCGACTTGAAAAAGCCATGAGAACCGGCGACTTGCAAGTGCTGCTATTTGGAGAAAAAGTCGATATTTCACCTTATCTGAATGCTGCCATGAAAAAGGTAGCGCCTGTTGCTCTTACAGCCATGCGCCAATCCATGCGTGACGAAAGCATCAATGCGGACTTGGTATTGATCGCCGGAGGCGGAGCCCTGGCTTATAAGGAAGCGGCCAAGGAGATTTTTTCACGAAGCAAGATCATCGTGCCTGAGCAGTCTGTTTTGGCGAACGTCCGAGGCTTCTGGTTTTATGGTGCCTGATCATGAGAGTTGTCGTCAACATTCCCCCAGGGAGCCACCCAGAACTACTCAAAGAATTGGAAAAGACGCCACCACGGGAACGCGCTGAGCGTCTGAGGATGCTGGCCACCTTTGGGTTAATTCACATGAGCCAACCCAATCTATCCACGACATCTGTACAGGTGGATGGCCATGCTCCAGAAGTTGAAATTACTTCTGTGAGTAAAGCGCCTGAACCCAAAGCAGAATCACGTAAACAATCATTAAAATCAAAACTAGGGCTGGGCTTATAACATGGCGTTATCAGTTAGCTGGCTCGATGCCAGGTTAAATAAAGAAGCAAAAGAAACCGTAGTAAAAGCCGACCGAGATGGGCTAAGTGCTCGGGTATCGCCCAAGGGCAAAATTGTTTTTCAGTTTCGTTATCGTTTCGATGGCAAGCAACAGCGGGTAGACATAGGTACTTACCCACTTATGAAGCTTGCTGAAGCTAGGAATGAGCTGGATAGGTTAAGGGCTGTACTCGACCAGGGCAGAAACCCCAAGCTCTACCTACAGCAGGAACGGGCCAAGTATTCTGCCAATCAAAGCTTCGAATCGATTTTTCGAGACTGGATAGACTCTGCCGGTAAGCAAGGGCTAAAGGAGACAACGTGGCACTACCAAAAACGCAGCAGTGAAATATATTTGCTGCCCCGACTTGGCAAGTACCCATTAACTGACATCAATGAATTATCCTTGCGTAACTGTCTTCGTGAGGTTTCGGAGTCGTCCCCTTCAAACACAGAACGCCTAGTGTCTGTACTGCATAAGTTCTATGACTGGCTGATAGATGAACAGATTTTGGAAATTAACGCTGCCGCTGGAATCACTGCAAAGAAAGTCGGCGGCAAGAAAGGCAAACGAACTCGGGTGCTATACGACAATGAAATCAGGATACTTTGGCGTTATTTACATGAGTCAAAAATCACTGAGAAGAATCGCATCTACATAAAACTGCTTCTCTTATTGGGAGGGCGCAAGGGAGAACTCATTCAAGCTGAAAAGCATCACTTTGACTTGCAATCTGCAATGTGGACAGTGCCTATAGAGATCCGTAAACAAGGAGATAAAATTGGAGCGCCGATCATGCGGCCATTGATTAAACCAGCTATTGAGCTGATTGAACTGGCGATGCAGATGAGCAAATCAACTTACTTGTTTCCCGCGAACGGACAAGAAGAGCTTGCCACAAATGGCTTTGATACCACTATTCCTAACAATGTGAAAATCTGGGCTCGGAGATCGCTTGGTGTTGAGATGGAACATTGGTCTATGCATGATCTTCGCAGAACGATGCGAACGCGAATGTCAGCCATCACCACGCAAGAAGTTGCCGAGTTGATGATTGGCCACAGCAAAAAAGGGCTGGATGCTATCTACAACCAATATCAGTACCTGGATGAAATGCGTCATGCTTACGACGTTTGGTATCAACAGCTAGAAACCATCATCGAGCCGACAGGCTTTCCATTCAACTGGCGTTTCGGACAATAAAAGAAAGAGGCTCAGTCCTCTTTCTTCTCATACTCTTCCAAGTCTTCAATGTGCCACAGCTTGTTTCGTGTATTTCGGTTGATACGAGGTTGCGGCAAGCTGCCATATTTTATTCTTCGCCAGAGCGTCGTATAGCTAATGTGGTAACGAGCCATCACTTCGTAGGACGTTAGAAAAGGGGTTACTTGGTGCGCTACTGCTGTCATCTGCATTCTCCTGAAAATCAATGTAAAGCTATCATCGCCTTATTCACCGCTTTTTGATGGTCAGAAAGATGCATGATTTGTTCAGAAGATCAGCCTTATCAAGACACCAGTATCATTGTGCAGTTTACCAAATTTTCAGTTTACGGCGAAAAGCGCCGTAAATTAGCGTGAAGTTAAACCATCTTTATCGATACGCACGCTCTAGCTACTAGGAATTCAGCGTAACGGTATAC
>LNZD02000064.1 GCA_001469005.2 SAR324 cluster bacterium lautmerah10 | reverse complement strand
AACTAATATATCTCATGTTTCACATGAAATGACAAAATCATAAATTTATTAAATCTGATTATGATATGTTGAAAAAATAATGATTTTCAAAAAATTAAATATTCAGAGGTAAATCATTGATTGAAGCATTTTTTGGTCGAAAAAGATTTTTTTAGGGGTGGATGGTGAGCTCTTGATTTACATGGCTTTTGGAATCATCCGATCTCCACCCAACGGCTGCCTTCCTTGGCGGAACGGACGGCCGCATGGACAAAATCCAGGGTGTGGAGGCCCTCCTCGAATCCCGGATACGCCCTGGTAATCGGGTCGGACTCCCGGCCTGCTTTAAGGGCCTGGATGTGGTCTCCAAGGTCCCGGTAAAGATTGGCAAATGCCAGGGGCATGCCTTCAGCGTGGCCGACGGTGATGCGTGAGGCACGATCGGCTTCGGGGTGCAGTCCTTCCGCACCGCGTTCCAGGATCCGGGTCGGTTCTCCAAGAGGCGTCCAGTGAAGCTGGTTGGGCTGTTCCTGCTCCCAGCGGAATCCTCCTTTTTCTCCAAATACCTGGATCCTCAGTCCATGAGCCCTGCCGATGGCGAGACCGCTGGTCCAAAGCCGCCCTACCGTACCCCCGTCCATGCGGAAGGAAACCATCGAGTCATCTTCCAAAAGTCTGCCCTGGACGGAACTGGAAAAATCGGCGGAAAGGCTTTGGACTTTCTGTCCGGTGACAAAACAGGCCATGTGCAGGGCATGGATCCCTGCGTCGGCAGTCACGGCGGATACTCCGGCCTGTTCCGGGTCAAAACGCCACCGGACCCTGGGATTGTCAGCGTCTGCCGCATCGGCAAAAAATCCTCCGGCAAATTCCGCAAAAACCACCCGGACTTTTCCCAGTTCACCCCGCTGAACTGCAGCACGCATCTGCCTTACCAGGGGATAACCGCTGTAACCGAAGTTCACTGCATTGACCCGCTGCTTTTCCTCCGCGGTTTGGACCAGAGTTTTTGCATCCTCGAGCCGCGTGGTCAGGGGTTTTTCACAGAACACATGAAATCCTTGATCGAGAAAGGCTTTTGAAATTTCAAAATGGGTTTCATTCGGAGTGGCCACAGTCACCAGGTCAATGCGGTCGTCCCGGGAAGATTCTGCATCGAGCATCTCCTTCCAGTTTCCGTAGGCCCGGTCTTCAGCAAGTCCGAGTCTTTTCCCATATTCCCGGCTGCGCTGCGGATCCACATCCAGGGCTCCTGCCGCGAATTTGAACTTTCCATCAAGTTCTGCCCCAATCCGGTGGGCAAATCCGATCTGGCTTCCTTCCCCGCCACCGATCAGACCCCAGTTTAATCTTTCACTCATGACCGCTCCTTTTTAATGAAATGATTGCTCTGAAAATTGTACTCCCGATTCATCTTCAAACAACGATTGAACTGAAAACCCCTGCTTGTGTCTGACAGAGAGAAGATGAAAAATGAATGGTCCGTATCAAAGTTTTTGTGTTCACAGACCATCGTCGCAAAAGCATAATTCCAATCCTTCCAAAATCATGCCCAGAGAAGCCGAAAAAATCGATTTTGAAATCATCCACCACCTTCCCAACCAGCTCGGGGAATGCCCTGTCTGGGATGACCGTGAAAACCTGCTGTATTGGGTGGACATCAAAGCCCGGCAGATCCTCCGTCACGATCCTTCAAGCGAAAAAACAGACTCTGTCGATGTTCCGGGAAGGCCCGGAATGCTCGCGCTTTGCGAAGACGGAGGGCTGGTGATCGCCCAGGAACGGGGGCTGCAGCGCTTCAGTTTCGAGGAGGGATTGCAGGAATTTCTGGTTCAGGTGGAACCCAAGGACAATGAGAAAGTCCGTATCAACGATTCCAAGGTGGATCGCGGGGGAAGGCTCTGGCTGTCCTCAATGGCCGACCCGAGCATTCCCGGAGAAAAACACGGAAACCTGTTCTGCTGGGATGGAACGAGTCCTGTTCTCAAAATCGCCGGTCCTCTGGGGGTGGGCAATGGAATGGCATTCGCCGAGGATGGAGAAACCTTCTGGTATGCCGACACCCATGCCCGGACGGTCTGGAAGTGCAGGATGAATCCGGAAAACGGAAGTCTGGTCGAAAAGGAAGTCTTTGCCGAATATTTTTCCGAAGCAGGTCGTCCTGACGGAGCCTGCATCGACGCAGAAGGATTCTACTGGGTGGCGGTGGTGGACGGATGGAGGCTCGACCGTTTCAGTCCGGATGGCAGACTCGACCGATCTCTCGCCGTGCCTTTTCAAAAACCGAGTTGTCCGGGTTTTGGAGGAGAAAACCTATCCCAGCTTTATGTCACCAGCATCTCCCAGGGAAGTTCGACACCGCTCGAACCGGACCAGCCCGATGCCGGCAAGCTGATCGCCCTGGAACCGGGCTGCCAGGGAGTGAAAGAACCGAGAATGAAACAATGGAACTCCATGATTTAGATTTTCAGGAAAGGATCTTTTTGAGGGTTTGACGGTAATTCGCTTCGATAGCTTTTTCCTCGGAATGATGACCTTCGAAAATCAACTGTCTTCCGCCGACAAAAACATCCCTCACCGGAGGGACGTTGCCTGAAAAGATCCAACTGTCCAAAAGAGCATCGCCTGATCTTTCTGCTAGCAGGGGATGTTCCGGGTCTAACACCAGCCAGTCCGCTCGGACTCCAGCCTGAAGTTTTCCCGCTCCCAAACCGAGGGCCCTGGAACCCCCTGCAAGGGCCTGCTCGTAGAGATACCTCCCGGTGGACATTCCGGATTCTCCGCAAAGCAAATTTCGCTGTCTTTGCAGAAGCCTCTGCTGGTATTCGAGCCAACGCAGTTCCTCGCAGGGACTGATGGAAACATGGCTGTCGGAACCGATCCCGAACCCTCCTCCTTCTTCCATGAATTCCTGCATCGGGAAAATCCCATCCCCAAGATTGGCCTCGGTGGTGGGACAAAGCCCGACGGTCACTTCGGACTCAGCCAGGGTTCTTCGTTCCTGGGAATCCAGATGGGTCGCGTGGATCAGACACCAGTTTGAATCGGGCTCCAGATTTTCAAAAAGCCATTGCACCGGACGCAGGCCGGACCACTCCACGCATTCCTCAACTTCTGCAGTCTGTTCCGAAATATGAAGATGCAGAGGAGCCCCGGGGCAGATTCGTTGGAATTCCGGCAGAACCTTGCTCAGCAGATCAGGGCTGACCGCTCTCAGCGAATGGGGCGCCATGCCCAAACTCCGGTTGGGATGCTTTTCAAATGAGGGAAAGAGTTTCTCCAGCAAACGAACGAATTCATCCGCTTCATGAATGAATCTTCCCTGTTGGGAAGAAGGTTCTCTGGAACCAAATCCTCCGAAGCGGTAAAGCACCGGAAGGTGGGTGAGCCCGATTCCGGTGGTTTCCGATGCGGCCAGGATCCGTTCCGACATCTCCGCGGGATTGGCATAGTGCTTCCCATCGACATCATGATGCAGGTAGTGGAATTCACCCACCGAAGTGTACCCCGCCTTGAGCATTTCCAGGTAAAGCTGGGAGGCGATCGCTTCCACATCCTCCGGGGAAAGCACCTGGAGGAAATGGTACATCCTTTTGCGCCAGCTCCAGAAGGAATCCTTCTCCCCGGAACGCGACTCGGACAGCCCTGCCATTCCGCGCTGGAACGCATGGGAATGCAGATTCGGCATCCCAGGCACCACCGGCCCCTGGAGCTGATGTTGGGCTTCATTCATGGAACCGTTTCGGATGCCGGTGATGCTTCCGAGACCGTCCACTTCCAGCAGTTGGTTTTCCGCCCAGCCGTCTGAAAGCAGAATTTGAGGACAGTAAAAGCGTGTCATGGTAGGCAATCGGATTGTTTTGCGAAGGTTCCAGTGTTATAAAGGCAGAGGGATTGGCCTGCAAAACAAATCACTTGAAACTCCGGGATGACGCCTTCACAAAACTGGGACCTGCTCTGGCATTCCGTAAAGCTTGCCTGCATGAATAAGGGAGGATCCGCGTATGGTCTGATCGAAGACGGGGCAATCGCCGTTCAAGACGGAACAATTGCCTGGGCCGGATCCGCTTCCGAGCTACCAGGACCTGCGGAAACCCTGGCCCGTGAGGTCCGAGATGGAGAGGGAATGTGCATCACCCCGGGACTGATCGACAGCCATACTCATCTGGTTTATGCGGGGAACCGTGCGCGTGAATTTGAAATGCGGCTTGAAGGAGCAAGTTACGAGGAGTTGGCCAAAGCCGGGGGAGGGATCCTTTCAACCGTCCAGGCCACCCGAAATGCCTCGGAGGAAGCATTGTTTGAAGCCTCCAAACCCCGGTTGATGTCCCTGCTCGAGGAAGGCGTGACCACCGTCGAAATCAAATCAGGATACGGGTTGGAGACCGAAACCGAATGCCGCATGCTCAGGGTCGCACGGAAACTGGAAAGTGAACTGCCGGTCAGTATTTCCACCAGTTTTCTCGGCGCCCATGCCCTTCCAGCGGAGTTCCAGGGTAGAAGCGATGATTACATCGACCTGGTCTGCGGGGAAATGATCAGCGAAGTTGCACAACAGGGACTTGCCGACGCCGTCGATGCCTTCTGCGAGGGAATCGGGTTCAATTTGGCCCAGACGGAACGGGTGTTCCAGGCGGCAGGAAAACACGGACTTCCGGTGAAACTCCATGCGGAACAGTTGAGCGACCTCAAAGGGGCCCGCCTTGCTGCAGAATATGGGGCGGTTTCTGCGGATCATCTGGAATACATCGAAGAGGACGGAGTAACAGCCATGGCAGAATCCGGAACGGTTGCCAATCTCCTTCCAGGAGCCTTCTATTTTCTCCGGGAAACAAAGCTTCCTCCGCTGGATCTGTTCCGGAAACACGACGTCCCTGTCGCACTTGCCACGGACTGCAATCCCGGGAGTTCCCCTGCCGAGTCGCTGCTTCTGATGATGAACATGGGCTGCACCTTGTTCCGTATGACTCCCGAAGAAGCACTGGCCGGGGTGACCCGGAATGCCGCAAAAGCCCTCGGACTTGATGACCGCGGGGTTCTCGAAAAAGGGAAAAGAGCCGATCTGGTCATTTGGGATGTCGAACATCCTGCCGAACTGAGTTACCGCTTCGGAGTCAATCCCTGCAACACCGTGGTTCAGTCAGGAAAAATTGTCAGGCAATTCAGCTAATCGATCCAACACACATTCAACCAAGGATATCCATGGGAAAACCTGTCCGCAATGATCCGAAACGCAGCATTCGTGCGCCAAGAGGAACCGAGCTCAGTTGCAAGAGCTGGCTCACCGAGGCACCGATGCGGATGCTGATGAACAACCTCGACCCGGAAGTCGCGGAAAGACCGGAAGACCTCGTCGTCTACGGAGGGATCGGACGTGCGGCCCGCAACTGGGACTGTTATGACCGGATCATCGAAACCCTCAAGCGCCTGGAGAACCACCAGTCGCTCCTGATTCAATCCGGAAAACCGGTGGGAGTTTTCGAAACTCATGCGGACGCACCGAGGGTGCTGATTGCCAATTCCAACCTCGTCCCCCACTGGGCGACCTGGGAACATTTTCATGAACTCGACCGTAAGGGGCTTTTCATGTTCGGCCAGATGACCGCCGGTTCCTGGATCTACATCGCCAGCCAGGGGATCATCCAGGGCACCTACGAAACCTTTGTGGAACTGGGAAGGCAGCATTTTTCCGGAGACTGGTCCGGGAAGTGGATCCTCACCGCAGGCCTGGGCGGAATGGGCGGAGCCCAACCCCTGGCGGCGACCATGGCAGGGGCATCGATGCTCGCTGTCGAGTGCGATCCTTCAAGGATTCACCGAAGATTGGAAACCGGCTACCTCGATGAATCTGCGGAAACATTGGAAGACGCCCTGAAGATCCTGGAATCGAATCATCAGCAGGGCAAAGCTGTTTCGGTGGGACTGCTTGGCAATGCTGCAGAGATTTTACCGGAAATGCTGAAACGTGGAGTCCGCCCGGATGCCGTGACCGACCAGACTTCGGCTCATGACCCGCTCAATGGCTACCTGCCTGCAGGCTGGAGCCTGGAAAAAGCGGAACTGATGCGGAAAACCGAACCGAATGCCGTCATCGAGGCCGCCAAGGATTCGATGGCAACTCATGTGCGGGCCATGCTTGACTTTCACCGTCAAGGCATTCCCACCATCGACTACGGCAACAACATCCGACAGATGGCCCTTGAAAAAGGGGTTGAGGACGCATTCGATTTCCCCGGCTTCGTCCCTGCCTGCATCCGTCCTCTCTTCTGCCGCGGTTATGGCCCCTTCCGCTGGGCCGCGCTTTCCGGGGACCCGGAAGACATCTACCGTACCGATGAGAAGGTGAAGGAACTGATTCCGGAGGATCCCCATCTCCATAATTGGCTCGAGATGGCGAAGAAACGCATCCAGTTCCAGGGGCTTCCGGCAAGGATATGCTGGGTCGGTCTGGCCGACCGTGCAAGGCTCGGGGTCGCCTTCAACGACATGGTCCGGAGCGGAGAACTGAAGGCTCCGGTGGTGATCGGCAGGGATCACCTCGATTCAGGATCCGTTGCCAGTCCGAACCGTGAGACCGAGGGCATGCGTGACGGCAGTGACGCCGTCTCCGACTGGCCGCTGCTGAATGCCTTGCTCAACACCGCCGGTGGAGCAACCTGGGTCAGCATCCACCATGGCGGAGGGGTCGGGATGGGTTTCGCCCAGCACGCGGGAATGGTGATCGTATGCGACGGAAGTCCCGAAGCGGAAATGAGATTGAGGCGCGTGTTGCGCAACGACCCCGGCACCGGAGTGATGCGGCATGCCGATGCCGGCTATGAAGAAGCCCTCGCCAGTGCACGGGAAAACGATCTCGACCTCCCCATGCTGGGCCGTTGAAACCATGGTGACCATAACCCTGAAGGAAGGGCAACTGAGTCTTGCAGAAATGCGCGCGGCGTTGAAAACCCCGCTTCAGGTGAAACTGGATCCGGGGTGCCTCAGCCGCATCGAGACTTCTGCAAAGACCGTCGATTCGGTATTGGAACAGGAGCAAACCGTCTACGGCATCAACACCGGTTTCGGCTCTCTGGCACAGACCAAGATCGCCCGGGACAAATTGGCGGAACTTCAGCAGAATCTCATCCTTTCCCATGCCAGCGGCACCGGTCCCCTGCTGGACGATGGAGTGGTGAGGCTGATCCTGGTGCTCAAACTGAACAGCCTGATCCGCGGGTTTTCCGGAATCCGCATGAAAACCGTGGAATACCTGCAGGCCCTTCTGGAGGCCGATGCCCTGCCCTGCATTCCTGCCAAGGGTTCCGTTGGAGCTTCCGGAGATCTTGCACCGCTGGCACACCTGAGCATGGTTTTGCTTGGCGAAGGCGAGGCGCGGATCGATGGAGAATACATTGCCGCTTGGGAACTCTTGAGAAAGTTGGGACTGGAACCTCTGGAACTGCAGCCGAAGGAAGGGCTGGCCCTGCTCAACGGGACCCAGGTTTCCACCTCCCTGGCACTGCATGGACTGTTTGCCGCAGAGGACTGCCTCGCTTCCTCGATCGTCGCGGGCTCCCTGAGTGTCGAAGCCAGCTTGAGCAGTTATAGTCCTTTTGACGAGAGGATCCATGAAGTCCGTGGGCTCCAGGGACAAAAAGACGTTGCCGCCAACTTCAGGCAACTTTTAAATGAGAGTGAAATCAATGCCTCCCATGAAAACTGCGGCCATGTTCAGGATCCCTACTCCCTGCGCTGCCAGCCCCAGGTTTTGGGAGCCTGCCTGGACCAGATGCGCTTTGCCGCACAACAGCTCCGCATCGAAGCCAACGCGGTGACCGACAATCCCCTTGTTTTTCCCGAAGAGGGAGAGATCCTCTCGGGAGGAAACTTCCATGCAGAGCCGGTGGCAATGATCGCCGACAATCTGGCCCTTGCCATTGCGGAAATCGGAGCACTTTCGGAACGTCGGATCTCGCTTTTGACCGATCCGGGATTCAGCAAACTCCCCGCGTTTTTAAGTGAAGATCCGGGACTGCATTCAGGATTCATGGTCGCCCAGATCACTTCGGCCTCATTGGCCAGTGAAAACAAGAGCCTTGCCCATCCTGCCTCGGTGGACAGCCTGCCGACTTCGGCAAACCAGGAGGATCATGTCAGCATGGCCACCTTCGCCGCCCGGAGGCTTGGGGAAATGTCAGAAAACACGGCAAAAATCCTGGGCATCGAACTGCTTGCGGCCTGCCAGGGCATCGACTTCCGTAGACCGTTGACAACATCGTATCTTCTTGAAGAAGCACACCAGATGGTCCGTCAACGGGTTCCCCATCTCGACCAGGATCGCCCCCTGGCCCCTGACATCGAGGACGCGTCGGTGATCATCCGACGCGGTTTGTTTAACGGATGGATGAGACCTCAACTGCTGAGCGACTGAAACCAAACCTTGCCTCAGGAAACACCCGGCCCGGTTTCCTGATTTTGATCGTGATGATGATCGGGGCGGCACTCGGCCTTTTGCTGCTCAATACCTACCAGCAGAACATCCGCACCCGATTCCAGAGCAGCGCCTTCCTGCAGAACCAGTTGTTCTTCCTGGAATTGAACCGTTTCGTCCCGCATCTGATTGATCATTTCAGGAAACAGTCCTTGGAGCAATTGAGGGAAAACCGCATCCCCCTGGAAGCTTCTGACCTGCCCCAGGAACTCCAGCACTGGAATCTTGAAAGCCGGCTTGAGGGTCAATACCTGCACAACACCTTGAAGTCTTCGCAGAGGCCGGACGGCGTGTCCTTCGACTTCCTGCTGGTACTGGAAAAACTCAACCTGACCACGAGGCCATGGACCCTCTTCAGCAGCAGCATGAGTCTCCCCCCGGAACCGATTGCGGTGCAGGCAGGTTCCCAAAATCTGCTTGAATGGCCGAACCGGCCTTTCTGGCTTCCTTCATCAGAGGATGAAATATATTTTGGGAAAATCCTGGAAGGAGTTGAGTCTGCCGTAATCAACCACAACCTGATGCAGGTCTCTTATGACAACGGCAGCCTGGAGACCATCCTGCTTGAGGAAGATAATCGTTTCATCCGGATTTCGGGAAGTATCCCCCATCCGGTTTCGTTGAAAATCGATTTTGAAACATTGCCCTCTACCCCGGTTTTTCTGGATGTTGAAGGCGATGTCCATATGGAAGTTCCTGAAGGTTCAGGGTTTCTTCAAAACCGTTCCATGCTGATGATTCGAATTGATGGGACTTTGCGTTTCACCAGGAACAGCCCAACGTATTACAAAGGAAGTGCCGGGGGGCATTTCTTGATTTCAGGAGAACCCTGCTTCAGGTTGGATGAAGGCCTGTCCGAACTTTTTTTTCTTGGAAGTCTGAGTTGTGATCATCTCCCCTCAGCCGGAGGAATTTTGAGGCTGAGACATCACACCGGGCCACCAAGTGTTCCAAATGCATTTGAAATCGATTATCTGCGATTTGGAGGGATGCTGATCCGCGATGATTGATTCAGGAGTTTCTCAACGTTTCCAATGAAATCCTCCCGAGTTTTCCTGAACGGAAATCCTTGAGAAGCATCGCGGAGGCCCGCTCAAGATCCACTCCGCCTTTTTTCAGGCATCCCCGTTTTTGGCCGATGATTTCCAAAAGTTGAGGGGCCTCCAGTTCCTGGTGCTGAGGATCCAGTTTGTAATGTTCGAAAAAAGCGGAGGCATCCCGTTCCTGTAAAACCGAAAGCAGGTATTCCGCAATCCGTTCCCTTCCGACGATTTCATCCTTGATCGCACCGGTCAGGGTCAGTTGAAGCCCCATCTCCAGGGTTGCAATCTTGGGAAAGAGGATCCCGGGGGTGTCGAGGAGTTCCACATCACGATCGAGAACGATCCACTCCTGATGCCGGGTCACCCCGGGAGTCGGACCGGTTTCTGCAGCCTTACGTCGGGTCAGTCCATTGATCAGGGAGGATTTGCCGACATTTGGAATCCCGATCACCATCAGACGCAGCGCCGGAGGGGTGATCCCCTTTCGCTCAAATCGCTCTTGACGGGGCTGCATCATCCTCCGGATTTCAGGAAGTACCTTCTTCAACCCCCTTTTTTCCAGAACATCAATGAAGATGAAACTGATCCCCTGTACCTTGAAATAACGCCCCCAATCCTGGATTGTCTCTTCCTCAGCAAGTGAAGTCTTATTGAACAGCACCAGCCTCTTCTTCTCCCCCAAGAGTTTCTCGAATTCGAGATTGACCGAAGCCAGCGGGATCCTCGCATCCCTCAACTCCAATACCACATCCACCCGCTTGAGCATCTGCTGAAGCTGCTTCCCCGCCTTGAACATATGCCCAGGAAACCAGTTGATCTCCTTAGGGTTAATATCCTTAATTCGGTCTAGCAGACTG
>LNZD02000063.1 GCA_001469005.2 SAR324 cluster bacterium lautmerah10 | reverse complement strand
GCATCCGTAATAGGAACCGAAAATTATGCTAAGGGGAAGAATAACGATAATTTTGGGGCCTATCAATTTCAGGATAATGATTATTTGAATGTTTCATCGGTTTCTTTGAATTCAAATCCATTCAGCTTATGCCTATGGTTGATGCCTGAAAGTTTTGCGGAATCCCGGATGGACTTGTTGAATACGGGCAATTCCGGATTAAAGCTGGGATATAAGGAGAATGGAGGGAAAATATTTTTTAACGAAAATAATGTTCCAACAAACAATCAGTATGGTCTGATGGAATGGTCCCATTTATGTCTCACCTATGATGGTTCTAACAAACTTGAATTGTATGCCAATGGTGAAGCACTTAAAAATGCTCAGGAATCAATCACTATGGGAACGTTTTCTCTTCAAATAGGTGCAAGTTATGATGGCAGCAATAACTGGAATGGACGAATTGACGATTTTAAATTGTTTGACCGAAAACTTGAAGGAGATGAAATCTTTGATTTGTATTTTGATGACTCCAGAGATCTTGAAGGATTTTTCCCACTCGCAGGAAATGCCCTTGATCATTCAGGGCATCAGCGAAATGGGAGTCCCGGAAGTATAACAGGTTCTAATGGATGGAGCGGCACCAGTGGGAGTGCAGTAAAATTGAGTGAAGGGACAGGTGATGATATTGTTGTATCCCTGAACGACTCGCTGAACACACCTCACTTCACTTATATTGCCTGGGGATATCCGGAAGTTGTTGCAGAATCGAGAACAGCATACAAACCTTTAATTTCAACGGCTAAAATTGATAAAACCAGTTTATCTCAGCTTGGTGAATTTGCAGCGCCTGAGTTTAATGATTGTGCTTGGATTCCAAAAACAGCAGATAATGTAACGCTTAAAAGTGACGATTCATTGAATAAAAACGGTGATGGACAAAATAATTTCTTTGATTATCTCAGCGGAAATATAACTACAGGAAATGGATTAAAAATCACTTCCATCAAAAATCATTCTGATAACAAAACATATGGCAGCAATGCTTCTTTCGAATCGTTTCAGTTCGGAAAATTGTATTTAATCCATAAAGTAAGCGATTCGAAAATCAATTTAATTGAAACGTCCAATTTAAATAAAGCTGAACTCTCCAACACCAAATACAATTCACTGGAAATTAAATTTCAGGTGTGTGATCAAATCAAAATAAGCCTTAAAGGAAATTCTGAAAATTCAAATATAGTGCTGGAAGGAGGAGGGGGGCAGAAATCCAGTTCCTTTGAGGGATGGTTTCTTGAGCATCACCGCAGTGACAAAGAAGGGGGTTTGCATTATCAACGATTCAGAGAATTCTATACCGATAATACAACGAGCAAGTTCGATTGTTATGACACCTACTTATTAAATCAGGAGGATCACTGTCCCGCAGTCAAAAACCTGGATGATGGAACCAGTCAACGTAATACCGTCGACTACAAGGCCTGGCAGCAATTGGCTGTACGTGGAGACGGTCAGGAATTGAGTCTCTTCAGGAATGCCGAGGTCCAGAAATCAATCACTTCAAGAAATACCAATCTACGTTATCATGATAATTTAACAATTGGAGCGATCAACTCGGATTATCAGTATCAAGGAAGTATTGATGATGTAAGGCTCTATTCACGCCCATTAACCGATCGTGAAATCAAAATTCTTTATTCAGTAGTGGATATTCATGCTCCGGTTCCTGGAGATTCAGGTAAACTCACCTTTTCGGGTAACACCCTGAGTTGGTCTGAAGCTCTTGACGATATAAGTGATAATTCCAGTCTGAAATACCGTGTAGTTAAAAATTCAGAAGACCGTATTCACGTTGTTGAAACGGCAATGCGAAATGGCGTGGTGCTCTGTAATTGGGATAACTGTTCCGGACTGTCATTGGAAAACCTCAGTGAACCAGCGTATTATAATGTGTTGGTAAAAGATAAGGTAGGAAACATAAATTCCTATCAGTCCATCAGGAAATTTTAATCACTTCACTTTCCTATTTTCCTCAAGTTGAAATTTAGGTCTTTATTCAAATTTCCTGTAACTCATTTTTTCTTACCTCCCATCATGTTAATTTAATGATCGATTTTCTATCTTGCAGGAAGTATTGGAGGTGAGTTGCTTTATTGGCAGATCCTTAGAATGCCGGTTTCCAGTCTTTCGACTGGAACCTATTCTTCTACAAGTATTTCTCCGGATCAGGAACAGAAACGTGAACGCTTTAAAGCAATTGAGGAACGTAATGTCTTTAATGCACAGAAAACGGAGGTCTATGTGCCTCCACCGGAACCTGAACCCGTGCAGGTCGAGGAAGAACCCAAGGAGGAAATTCAGGAAGAAATTGCACCTACGAAATTACAAATCGCTCTTACCGGTACCATGATTTACGGGAAAAACAATGCGTATGCATTTATCAGTCAGCAAAATAATCTCAATCAGTACACGATTTACCAGAAAGGAGATTGCTTTCATCCACAAACCGTAAAAAGGGACAAGGAGTGTAACGAAGACAGTGTTAAAGTTTTGGAAATCGAAGACCGGAGGGTGGTGATAATGCATCGTGGTAAAAAACAGGCGTTATGGATGCAGGAAGCAAAAGGTTTTGAATCAAAGAAACGACCTGTTAAAAGTACCCCGATCAAGTCCACAGCATTGATCGTTCCTGAACCGAAAAAAGTGAAACCGGCAGAAAAGAAGAAAAAAGAACCTTCAGGAAAGAAGAAAGAAAGCGGAAGGTCTCCAGGCGTACCAGATCAAAACCAACGAAGTTTCAACTTCGAAAGGGTTTGGGTGGATGAACAATTGGAAAAATTTGACCAATTATTAATGGATGCCCGTGTGGTGCCGACCAAAAAGGGAGAGCAGACCTACTTCATGTTTCAATTTATCAAGGATGAAAGTATTTATCGTAAACTGGGTTTGCAAACCAATGACATCATCCTTGAAGTTAACGGATACCAAGTGGATTCAGTTGCGAAAGCTCTGAAATTGTTGGAAGCACTCCAATCAGAAAGGGAGATTTCTCTAAAAATAGAACGGGAAGGTCAACCCATTGATTTCAGTTATTTTATTGACTGAATCAACCAATAAAGGCTAGTTCAAAAAACCTAAGCTGTTGATTATATTTGAAAATTATCTTTCCATTCTTTATAGGTCATGCCGTAGACCAACTCTTTTGCGGAATCGACTGAAACTTCCTCACCTCGTTCTTCTGCTTCGGCCGAATACCATTTTGCCAGGCAGTTTCGACAAAAACCGGCAAGGTTCATCAGGTCAATATTTTGTACATCTTTCCGTGAGTCAAGATGACTAAGCAATTTCCGAAAAACGGCAGCTTCAATTTCGGTCTTTGATGATTGGTTCATAGTTGCTTTGATTTTTGATGATTTAAGCGGTTTATTCAGGAACAAAATGCTGTTCGTAATCCTGAAGTTCAAGATGGATGTCTGCAAGTTGTATATCCTGGATTTCCTCAAGAAGGAACTTAGCTTTTTGTCCCAATTTTTGGGCCTGTCTAACCTTCATCTCTGGATCGACTAGGATATCGACCTGTACGGAAAGTTTCTGTTTCAGGAAGTGACAGTAAATGTGACTGATTCCAGTTATCTCAGGAATGGCCTTGAGTGCCTGTTGAATGTCCATCTCGATTTCAGTTTGCGGACGCATGAGAATGATTTCCCCCTCCTCGTTGTCCTGTTCTGCATCAACATGGATCATCACTTCATTAACGGAAGGCATGGTTTCAAGAATGTGCCAACGCACTCTTTCGGCCACCTGGTGTGCAGCAGAAACCGTCATCATACAGTCCACTTCAAGATGAAGGTCAACCAATAGATGAGGCCCCATCCTTCTGGCACGAACCTGGTGAAAATGCTCGACCCCCTCAATTCCCTCAAGAGTTTGTAATATTTTTTCTATCACTTCCTGTTCTGCGACTTCGTCTGTCAGTTCACGAACGCTGGAATAGCCGATGTCGACGCCGGATTTTATAATCAGACCTGCAACGAGAAAACCTGCAATCGGGTCCAGCATGGGGAATCCCAAAGTTGCACCTGTAATTCCAATCAAGGCCGCTATTGAAGAGACCGCATCGGAACGGTGATGCCACGCATTGGCGATCAAAATCCGACTATTTTGTTTCTTCCCGATGCGGTGGGTCAATTGATAAAGGAGTTCTTTGATCACTATTGAGATCCCCGCTGCCCAGAGGGCCAGTTCTCCTGGGATCACCGGACTTTCGACCCGTTGAAAGGTGTGCCAGACAACACCGATTCCTGTGGCAATCAGCATCAGTGCGATGATGAATGATCCAACCGTCTCGAAACGACCATGCCCATAGGGATGGTTTTCATCCCGAGGTTGCTGTGAAAAATGAAGGGACCAGTAAGTGATTAGATCAGAAAATAAATCAGATAAGGAATGCCCTGCATCGGCAATCAGTGCAGAGGATTGTGCAATGTATCCAACGAATCCTTTCCCAATCGCAAGCAACAGATTGGCGATAAAACCAAGGATGGTAATACTTTTTGGAAGCGAAGATTGCTTAGAATCAAGTTCCATGTTCAGAATTGATCCTTCAGTTTTCGAATGACAGTAAATATTGAAACCGGATCAAGATTGGTGTCGGGCTGTTTTTGAATGACGTGTTTTTGAAGCGTTTGATCATGACATCGTAAAAACGGGTTGATCTTCCGCTCAGAACTGAGCAGTGAAGGTGTGCTCCACTTGCCCTCGGAACGAAGCTTTCGAATCTGGGTAAGCTGACTTTGAATGTCTTCGTTTTTGGGCTCTAGTGTTTGAGCAAATCGCAGATTGTTTTCCGTGTATTCATGACCAAAATACAGCTGAGTATCATCCGGGAGTTTCCCGATTTTTACATTCAAAGAATGATGCATTTGTTCCATGGTGCCCTCAAAAACCCTTCCGCAACCTCCTGAAAACAAGGTGTCTCCGGTGAATGCCATATTTCCAAAAAGGTAGGTGATTGCACCTGAGGTGTGTCCAGGATTGTGGAGGATGGATCCCTTTTGATTCCCAAATTGAACAAAGTCACCATCTTCGAGAAAATCGGTCTGTCCTGGAACTCGGTCACGGTCGGAAATGTGGGCATGGATTTTGATTCCAGGAAAATGTCGAGAAAGTTCATCATTTCCCCCGACGTGATCCCAATGATGGTGGGTGTTAAAAATGGTAGTCAGTGTAACCTTACGTTTCTGGACTTCCTTGAACACAGGTTCGTATTCAGAGGGATCAACCACAGCAGCCTCATTGGTTTCGGGACAAATTAATAAATAAGCAAAATTATCATTGAGACAGGGAATGGGGATGACCTTCATAGGTTGCTTTTGGATTAAATTAAAAACTTATACAAGTTCATTGAATGTGGACGATTCTTCTAAAATTAGGAATTCAGTTTCTTTTTCATTACGCAGGAGAAAACGCTGAAGATTGAGTGGTAGCAGTTTCGGGAGCACATTATGTGCTCCAAGGTTGAGTAATGAGGGAAAATCGAATTCTCTGCAGTCATCCGAACATTTTATAAAACATGCGTAAAGACATTGCCACCAGGAACAGTGCGAAGAGTCGTTTCAACATCAGCTTGTCCATCTGATGCGCCATTTTCGCTCCCAAGGGTGCTGTTAAGATCGTCATGGGGATGATACAGAGAAACGCAACCAGACTGACGTAACCGAAACTGAAAGGGGGGCGGTTAGCGACATCGAGACCGTTCAGCGCAAAACCAATTGCACCAGGAGTGGCAATCAGCAGACCCAAAGCGGCAGAAGTCCCTACCGCTTTCAGCATCTGTTGGTTATATGCACTGAAATATGGGACAAACAGTGCTCCTCCGGCGATTCCCATCATCGTTGAGAGAATACCCATGACAAAAACATGAATCATGGTAAACCCCTGTGATGGTAATTGTTCCGAAAGGATGATGCTCTTTTTCATGAAAAGATTAAGAGCAAGAAAAAGAGCAATGACGGCATAGAGCCCTTTCAGTAAATCGCCTCCTACGCGGTCGGCGATGACCGAACCGACAACAGCTCCAATGGAAACAGGGATCATCAGTTTCCTGACAAGGAATAGATCGACTGATCCCTTCCGATAATGGCTTTGGGCGGAGGAAATGGCGGTTGGAATGATGATCGCAAGAGAAGTCCCGACGGCCATATGGGTCGTGAATAGGGGATCATAACCCAGAAAATCGAAGGCATATAATAAAGCGGGAACCAACACGACTCCCCCCCCTACTCCAAAAAGTCCTGCAAGAGTTCCAGCCAGTACTCCGGAAGCTAAAAGAATCCCCAGGAGTGGAAGGATATCAGCATCCAGTATGGGGTTTGCCATAAATTTGTGATCTTCAGGAATTGTCTGATTTAAATCCGGTTAGCATGAACCGTAGAAAAAAATTCTTTGAACGAAGGTCAATAATGAAAAACGGACAATAAAATTAAAAATAATATGATGAAATTTGAGTTGACTCAGGCAGGTTCCTGAATTTTGAAGAAATGTCATAAAATATTTGAAGTAGATTATTATCTTATAAGTTTACATGAATAGGTGGCAAGACGGACCGTCAGGATTTCAGAGCATTATCGTTCCATTGCGAAACAATGAAGGAGTTTGAAAATAACTCTTAAGCACGACTTAAACTGACCAGGACGAATCTGGGTTTATTGATAATGACTGCAATCAAAGGCAAAATAAACGTTGTTTAAGCTTGGGTTGAAATCTTATTTTTCCTATTCCATGAGACATAATCACTTTGGGTTTCAGCTCATGACCGGTTTTGACCGTGATGAATATGTTTTTTCCAGCAAAGATATATTAACTTTAATTATATTAATAAAAACAATTACTTGGGGAATTCCTTCAATTGAATGAGCTTTGAATCAATAAATAAGTGATGAAGCCTTTGTTATTGTTTGATGGGTATTGCCTGCTATGTCAGGCATCCGTCCATTTCATCCTCAAAAATGAGAGAGATGATTCGTTACAGTTTGCTCCTCTTCATGCAGAAATCTCCCAAAAAATCCTTTCTGAACATGGGCTAGATACAAACTATGTCGATAGTTTGGTTTTTTATAACGGCAAGGAATGCCTGGTGAAGAGTGATGCTGCTTTGATGGCGGCATCATATCTAAAGTTACCTTGGTCCATTTTAAAATTTCTGGGTGTGCTTCCTAAATTCTTGCGAGATCCGGTATATGACTGGATCGCAAAAAACCGATATCGCTGGTTTGGAAAGGATACTTCATGTCTGTTACCCACGCCGGAACTAGAAAATCGGTTTCATCAGGACTGAATTAAAATAGATTAAGGATCCTGAATTTTGTCCTTTAAATTCAATCATAAAAATTCAACAGATTGGATCTTCCAATTCCTTTTGGTATTGGGGTTGGTTTTGTTGTACTTCAGGACTATGTCTGATTTTGCCAACCTTGAAGATTCAGGTTTGTTCATCTCAGTAGCCCATGAACCCGGGATTGCGCATCCACCAGGGTATCCCTTATACACCATGTTGGCGCACCTTTTTACGTGGATTCCTTTAGGGAGCATTGCAGAAAGAGTCCATGCCTTAAGTGCAATAGCCGGTATTAGTTCCTGCATTTTACTTTTTCAAATCAGCAGAGAATTGAAGGCTGATAGCTTATCTGCTCTTGTCGCAGCTTCATGCTTAGGAGTTTCATCAAGTTTTTGGTACCAGGCCATCACGGCAGAAGTATACACCCTGAATACTTTGTTTTTCTTGTTGCTCTTTCTGCTCGGATTAAAACAACAAAAAGAATCAATCAAATGGCGATGGATGGTTATGGCCTTTATTTCGGGGCTAAGTCTAACCAATCACTGGCCGTTGATGTTGATTACGGCACCTGCCTTATTCCTTATCATTCTTCCTCAATGGAAAGATATTTTACAGAATTTCGTCAACGTTATTTTCTTCTTCGTTTTAGGATTAACTCCTTACCTTTATCTTCCTGTTCGTTCCTGGAGTGAACCGTATTTGACGTTTTTTCAGTATTTACCGGATTGGGAAAGAGTTTGGTGGAGTATCAAACGCGAGGCTTATAAAAGTGGAGATCAATCGGGCACATGGCATGACAGTTATTTATTCATCAAACAATTTTTCATTTCCCTCCCAGCAGAAACGGGTTGGCCAGTGCTCATAGCCGGGAGCATTGGTGTTCTCGTTTTTGTCTTTAAATATAAATTAGTGATCTCGTTTTCCGTGTTGTATACGTTTTTTTCCAGTTCTGTTTTATTGAAATTATTTTATAGGAATGAATACAATCCACATCATTGGGAAATTCATCAATGTTTTATCCTGTTGCCGATTGCAATGGTGTGTCTGGTTGTTGCCCCTTTTATAACAAAATTAAAGAATGCACTGAAGAATGATAAAATAGCACAGGGGTTTTCACTCGCTTCTATCATTCTCTTTGTTTGGCCACTGGTTCAACATTTTGATGAACATGACCTTAGAAAAGATGCATTTCCAGAGGATGTTGCCACTTTAATTCTTAAAGGATTACCGGAACATGCGAATTATTTCGTGCATGGATCAGAAGAACTTGGATTGGTGGCCTATGCCAATTTAGTGAAAGGAATCAGGTCTGATGTGAATCTTTACTCTCAAAATGGAACTCTATTTGGGAATAGATTGTTTTATGCGGGTAGTTCACCTGAGAAAATAAAAATTCAATTATCAGATTTCTTAAATAATGGAGAATCCATCTATGCAATGGAATTAAGGCCCGGTTTCAAAAACAGCTTGAAGCAAGATTGGTCAATCCGAAAAAAAGCCGGGTATGAAATAATTTCTCATAAAAACCAAACGACACAGCAAACTGAAATCGATCTTAATCTGATAGAACAATTCATGAACCGATGGAATGATGGCATGTATGGAGAACGGTGGAAAAAATTTAGAAGAGTACTTTTGTTAAGGTATTGTAAAATTTATATGAACAACAAAGGATATCATCCTGTGTTTGAATCAAATCCCACCTGTGGTTTGCATTATGCTTTGAAATTAAAAAACGAAGGACAGTTTCAAAAAGCAGAGGAAATATTACGAAAAATAAAAGCTGATGATGAATTCAATCTTTTTGAAACCATTGAGAAGAATGCTGTCTACCGAAACATACTTCATCTTGGGCTTAATCGGATCAATCGTAAAGTAGGAGGATTAGAAGATAAAATGAATGACTATCAAAAAATAGTGAACGAAGCTCTTCCCGGAATTTATATTGATCGAAAGTGTCAACGAGTGCTAATGAATGAATTGCTAGAAATCCAAAAACAGATTCCAATAAAATTCACCGGTCACTTAACAAAGGATAAATTGGAGAAGTGTAATAAAAGGACCGATTGATTGCCCAAAGAATCAGACAAAGCAAAAAATGAATGAATTAAAACAAATGGTTTTAGACGTAATTGATGAATTTGATACAGAATATGAATGCATTGAAATCAATCCTGAATATGCGGATACAAAAGTATTTTGTGAAAAGTATTCTTACCCCATGGAAAAATCATGTAACACCATCATTGTTGCCTCAAAAAAAGAGCCTAAGCAATTTTGCGCCTGTGTGGTTCTTGCCACAACGAGGCTTGATGTCAATAAACGTGTTAAAAAATTAATGGAAGTATCCAAAGTGTCATTTGCGACTGCTGAAGAGATGAAAGAGTTAACCGGTATGGAAGTCGGTGGTGTAACAGTTTTTGCACTACCTGGAACCTTGCCGATTTATGTTGATGAACGGATCATGGAACTCGATTGGGTGATTCTTGGCGGCGGTGGTAGAGACACTAAAATTAAAACATCCCCAGTAATTTTTAAAATGTTGAAGGCAAAAATTATAAAGGATCTAGCAAATCCAATATAAAAATATTATGTAACTTTACACACAAGATGAAATTAATTAGAGTTATAAACATATTATGTAAATAATCATTTCAATAACGAAAAATATGAGTGATAATACATATGTTCGATAATATAACTTTTAGCACATAAGATATGATGACGAAATATTTGATCCATGACGACATCCCTGAAGGGATATTTAACAACTTTATGAAATTGGAAAAAATTGCGGTTGATACGGAACTTCATGGTTTAACCATGAATCGTGATCAAATCTGCCTTGTGCAGCTATGTGATCAGGAAGAACAGGTATG
Source organism: SAR324 cluster bacterium lautmerah10 (assembly GCA_001469005.2). Classification (GTDB taxonomy): domain Bacteria; phylum SAR324; class SAR324; order SAR324; family NAC60-12; genus UBA1014. The sequence goes on along the minus strand of LNZD02000063.1, from coordinate 2,026 downwards.
TCTCGTAAGACCGAAGCGAGATGGAGGTTATTCTCGGCTTAAAGCTTTGATGGAAAATAAAGATGTTCTTAAGGTCTTCCATTTTGCTTTAACGGATGTTGCCTTTTTCAAAACTTCACTGAACATTGAAGTTACACCTTTTTGCTGCACCAAGGTAATGAGTAAACTCATTCGTACCTACACACAAAATCATGGTTTGAAAGATCTTCATATGGAACTACTTGGTATCCAAATGGAAAAAGAGCAACAGCAGACCAATTGGGCTGAATCGGATTTGTCCCAAAATCAATTAAAATATGCCGCTAACGATGTTTTAAGGCTTTTAGAAATTTTTGAGCGATTACAAAAAATGATCATTTCAAGAAACAGGCTTCCAGGAGGAAAAAGCATTTCCGAATTAAATGAAACAGCGCAAAGCATGCTGCCAGGAATGGTTGAACTTCTTGTTCATGGCTATGGTGATCTTGACCGAGGATGGCAAACCAGTCTCTTTTCGCATTAATATTGTTGAAACCTCATCATTGGGCTGTTTTGTTTCTTTTATGTGTAACGTTGAAGCGGTCCTGCAAATTTCCGAAATCATTTTTATAAAGGCTCTTCAGTCTCCTGATCCCTTTGATCTGACGCATGTTCTGCAATGATCTTATATCTGCACCTGCTTCAGCAAATTTTTGTGTCGTCCATTCTCGTAGAATTTTAAAATTCATTTTTGGTAAACCAATCATTTTGAATGTTTTATTAACCTGACGGACAAGTGATTCAGGTTTCAATGGCATATTCTTGTCATCATACCAAAAACCATTTTTGTGTTCAGCAGTAGAATCAATCATATCATTCTGATTATTCGTTAAAATAACGGTTTCTTTTTCTTTCGCGTAAACATTTCCTTCACGAAAAAATTGATTCAAATTCTTCTTATACTCATCCAGTATTGCTAAAAACTCAGTCGTTACAGGAATTTCCAATACATTATTATTTTGAAAGACAACCCAGACTGACTGTTTGCTGGCTTTTTCAATATTTGATATTGTTACTATTTCTTTTGCCGTCAATCCATGATTCAAAGCTATTTCAATCAAAAGCCTGTTTCTCGATCCCTGAAATTGTGAGATATCAATTTTTTCTAAATCCTTTTTTATTTCTGAAATCGCATCATCAATAAGAATCATTTCTCGAAAACCCCTTGAAAGTACATAGTGCTGAAAGGGATTTGTCTCAATAAAATTTTTTTCGACCAAATACCGGAAAAAACTTCTGATACCACTTAAGTATGTCACCTGGGTTTCGTGGAATCGTTGATTCTCTTTTTTATCGGTAGCTAAAAAAGCTTCCAGATCACGAACGCGAATGTCTGAATATCTCCATGTTTTGGGGAGCACAAGTTCAATTTGATTTTGACTACAGAATTGGAAAAAACGTTCCAGTACTGTTTTATATAACAGTATCGTTCCCTCACTGAAAATCTTTTCAGCTTGTAAATAAAGGGAAAACTCTTCGATATTAAGGATGTAATTATTTTTTTCCATCCGCGTTAAACCACATGAAAAAAATCGAAGCGATCATCAAACCATTCAAACTTGAAGAGGTCAAAGAAAGCCTTGGAGAAGCAGGTATTCAGGGATTAACCGTAAGTGAGGTCAAGGGTTTCGGTCGACAGAAAGGCCACACCGAGTTATATCGTGGTGCGGAATACATCGTCGATTTCCTCCCCAAAGTTAAAATCGAAATCGTTGTAGCCGATACAGAAGTGAATAAAGCTGTTGATGCAATTCAACACTCTGCTCATACAGGTCGGATCGGAGATGGAAAAATCTTCGTGATGAATCTGGACAGTGCGATTCGAATCAGAACTGGAGAGTCCGGAGAACAGGCCATCTGATTTTCTTTCCAAATCCCCATTTGTAACTTACAAAATATTCAAAATTTTAAAAATAAGTAATCCTATTTAAAATATGGATCTTCAGATCTCCCATATTTTAAATTTTATTAGTGAACACTTACCTTTTTAAGGGGCATGTTCATTTAC
>LNZD02000062.1 GCA_001469005.2 SAR324 cluster bacterium lautmerah10 | reverse complement strand
GTTGAAAATGTAAATAAGCAAATCGCTCCCGAACTGGTGGGGATGTACGCCGAAGACCAGTCGAAAATTGACCAGGTGATGCTCGAACTGGATGGAACCAAATCCAAGGAAAAACTTGGTGCCAACGCCATTCTCGGAGTTTCCATGGCTGCTGCGGATGCCGCTGCCAAAAATGCGGGTTTGTCACTCTATTCGTATCTTGGAGGAGTGGGGAGCACACGCTTGCCGGTGCCGATGATGAACATTCTCAACGGCGGTGAACATGCGGACAACAGCGTCGACATCCAGGAATTCATGATCATGCCCATTGGTTTGCCGAATTTCAGAGAAGCCCTGCGATGCGGATCAGAAATTTTTCAGGCGCTGAAGAAGATTCTTCTGGCCAAGAATTACAGCACGGGTGTCGGGGATGAAGGGGGCTTTGCTCCGAATCTCGGAAGCAACCAGGAGGCCTGCGATTTGATTCTGGAAGCGGTTGAAAAAGCCGGATACAAAGCTGGTAAGGAAATCTTCCTGGCGCTTGATTCCGCGGCCAGTTCCTTCTTTAAACAAGTGCAGATTGTTGGGGACGACCTTTTTGTCACCAATACCGAATTTGTGAAACGCGGGATCAAAGAATCGTCTGCCAATGCCGTACTCATCAAACTGAACCAGATCGGAACGGTTTCGGAAACGGTCGCAACCATTGAAATGTGCCGCAAGGCAGGATGGAATTACGTCATCTCCCATCGTAGTGGAGAAACCGAGGATACCTTCATGGCGGACTTTGCCGTTGCCATGGGCGGAGGACAGATCAAAACGGGTTCCGCTTGTCGAAGTGAAAGGATCGCTAAATACAACCGCCTCCTTGAAATTGAAGCTGAACTGGGCGGATTAGCGATATATGGTTGATGGTCTGAAAAAAATCTCTTCACATCTTTTTTAGGGAAAAGTCCTAAATTCCAAAATTTCATTAATTCTTGACAAACAAAACCATATCTTTTAATTAAAGGCTAAATCCTTTTAGCTTTTAATGAAGTACCTAATGGTTTTGAATCAGAATGATCATCGGCAAAAACTTCTGGAAGAAGGGTATTGTGTTTTTGAAAGTGTCTTTCTTCCTGAAGAACTCAGCCGCATCAAAGAAGTCTCCTTAAAAGCATTATCAGAACTCCCTCCTGCACACAGGGAAAGAAACAAGTCTCAGGGGAGTCTGATTTTGATTGCCGATTACCCTGAATTTTCGGATCTGATTGCCCATCCTGCGTTATTCAAAGTCTTCCATGATTTGGGGTTTGCAGACACCCGTTTCAGTTCCGGTTATATCATCAGTAAACCAGTGCAAAGTCCTGCCTTGTTTTGGCATCAGGATTGGTGGGGATGGGGCGATCCTATTTCATACACGGATCAAATAGCACAGGTGTTTGTCATGATTTATCTTCAGGACACGGCAAAAAACAACGGATGCTTGAGGGTTCTTCCAGGATCCCATCGGAAGATTCATGGGCTTCATGAAAATGAAAAAGCACATACCGAGGGTGTTTCCAGAGTCGAAAATCCGGATGATCCCTTATATCAAAGCGTGGAAGGTGAAAAAGAAGTTTCAGTCAATTTTGGTGATGTGGTCATTGGGGATGCAAGGTTGATCCATGGTGCTTATCCAAATCAGTCAGATCAAGAACGAACCCTGATCACCCTTTGGTATCATCCTGACTATTCACAATTGCCTGAACCGATGCAGACACGAATCCATGAAATATTTGTCCGAAAAGGAGTGGATACCGATCCTGACGGATTAGAATCCATGACCTTATTGCAATGGCCTGAAAAACAGAGAATTTCAGTGGAATCCTTTTTCCCTTCCTGTCCAGAAAATGTCATTGCAGAACCATGGAACCGAAAACCGATTTTGGAAAATATCAACACTTAGGTTGAGATCCTATTAAGTCACTTCCCGCATTAACCTTTTTCCCATGAGTCTGTCCCTTGAAGAATTGGCATTGAAAGCAGATGTTTCAAAAACAACCGTTAGTCTTGTTTTGAATGGCAAATCCTCCATTTATCGGATCAGTAAAGAAACAGAAAACAGGATCCTCAAAATTGCAAAGGAGCATAATTACAAACCAAATTCAATTGCCCGAGCACTTAGGCTCAACAAATCTCTGACGATCGGCCTGATCATCCCTTATCTAAACCGTCATTTTGGGAGGGTGGCTGAAGTGATCGAGCAGAATGCAAGGGAATTAGGATACCAAATCATTATTGCTGTTACTCAAGATTGCCTAAATACGGAACATGATTTAATTGAAAATCTATATGAAAGAAATGTTGATGGGCTGATCCTGGCAACCATGATGAACCGCGATCAATTTAATGATTTATCTTCCAAAATAAAAATTCCTATTGTTCTGGTTGATAGAAGAATTGATGGGGATGACATTGCCTGGGTCGTAAGTGATGACGAGCAAGGCACCTATGAATTGGTCTCGGTCCTGTGTCAAGAAGGGGTTAAGGATATTTATTTTGTCGGCGGGATTGAGAAATTATCAACCAGCATCGATCGTTTGAATGGATTTAAAAAAGCACTATTGGATCAAGGGGTTGAATGCAACCAAAGTAAAATTCAGCAAATCGGATATGCGGTAGCTGATGGATATGAGATGACGAAAAACATCATTGAAAGATTCTCCAAGACTCCGGAAGCAATATTTACTTCTGCAATTACATTACTGGAAGGACTGCTTCAGTATGCAAAAGAAAACAAACCAGATTTATTTAGTCATACTCGCGTTATTACCTATGACGATCATCCGATGCTTGATTATCTTCAACCGCCAATATTCTCAGTTCGCCAAAATGCTGAAGAAATTGCAAAAAAATCTTTTGAAATCATGCATGGAATTCTAGAAAAAAATAAATCTTTTGCTCAGGAATTGATTAAGCCCGAACTGATATTGCGCTAAATACGACTTTGAGGGGCTTAAAGAAATGAAACTTCAACTGGCATATGATCTTGGCACTTATGAAGAACTTTATCCTTTCATGGAAGAGATTGAAGAGGCGGTCGATATCATTGAAATTGGAACTCCGGTTATTTTAAGAGAAGGGGTTTCGCAGATTGAGAATGTAAAAAAAAGATTTCCTGACAAATTGATTTTTGCTGATCTAAAAATAATGGATGCCGGGAAATTGGAAGCAGAGATCGGTTTTCAGGCCGGGGCAGATATGGTTTCTGTTTTGGGATTGGCTTCCAAAAAGACAATTGAGGCTGCAAAAAACTCTGCGATTCAGTGGAACCGTAAAATCATGGTCGATATGATCAATCTTGAAGACCCGATCAGGAAATGGGCCGATTTTATGGAGATGGAGATGGATTATGGCTGTTTACATACTGCACATGATGATGTGACTGATGGAGAAAATTCTTTTGAAACGGTTGAAAAATTTCATGAAGCCCACGGAGGCCAGCAAATTTCTGTGGCTGGTGGTATCGATCCGGAAAAATTAAGGAATCTGAAATCCTGTCAACCTGAGATTTTGGTGGTTGGAAGTTACATTACAACCGCTGTTGACCCAAGCAAAGCCATGAAAACCATTCGCCAGGTGATGAATGAAATCTCAGTTTAGACAAACATCAATACGAATTAACGATGAAGTCAATCATGTTCTCAAGGAGATAGACGAACAACAGATTACTCTTTTCATGGATGATGTACTTTCAAAAGATAGAATTTTTATTGCTGGAGTGGGAAGAACAGGACTGATGATGAAAAGTTTTTCCATGCGTTTGATGCATTTAGGTTTGAAGGTATTTTACATCGGAGAGACCAATACGCCATCAGTGAATCATAACGATTTACTGATTGTAGGGTCAGGTTCTGGAGAAACTTTGTCCTTGGTTTCCATTACAGAAAAAGCTAAAAAGCTTGGTGTCAAAATGGTTCTCTTTACGATAGACGATTTGTCAACGCTAGCGAAACAGGCTTCAAGGATTATCAAAATATCAGCACCTTCACCTAAACTGCAAAAAAGCAATAACCTTGATTCAATCCAGCCGATGGGCTCGCTTTTTGAGCAGTCTCTCTTGATTACTTTAGAAACCATTGTGGTTTTGTTGATGGAAAGATTGGGCCTTGATTCTGAAACGATGTTTAAAAATCATGCCAATCTTGAATAATCAAAAATCTTAATTAGGAGCGCCAATGAAGCAATCATAAAACAAGTCTTTTTTTGTAATTGAACCAAACTATTTACATTAAATAGTTTGTTCTTAAATGCTTTTAAATTTAGGAGAATTAATATGTTAAAAATTATTTTTAAAATGATTGGATGCTTTATTCCAATCGTTATGTTGGCAGGGTTTGCTTCGGCAAAAAAATATGATGGTGTAACCATCAGAGTACTCTCCAGACCAGGTCCAGTTATTTCTGGAGCTATCGATAAGCGGGGTAAGGAGTTCACTCAAATGACTGGTGCAAAAGTCATTGTTGAAGAACTGCCATATGCTGAATTGTTCCCAAAAATCTTGGCGGATTGGACTCAAGGGACCAATTCACTTGATGCAGCTGTAACTTCGTCGGCATGGGTGCCAGAACTGGTTGATATGGGACTTGTTGCAGATCTGAGTGATTTTGTGGCAAATGATCCTGGCCTGAAAATCGATGATATCACGCCTTATTTCAGGGAATTCAATCAAAAAGTGAATGGTAAAACTTATACCCTGACCCTCGATGGTGATTTTCATATGTTCTATTACAGAACAGATGTTTTGAATCGTTTTAGTCAGGAACCTCCCAAAACATGGGATGAGTGGTTTAAGGTTGCAGAAGCCATCCATGGTAAGGATTACAACGGTGATGGTGAACCAGATTATGCATCATGTGCATTTAAGAGACGTGCAGCACAGAGCTATTTCACCATCTGGTCTGTTGCAGCTCCTTTCATTCAAACTAAAGGGACATCACAAGGTGTATTCTTTAATGTTGATACAGGAAAACCACTTATCAACAATCCTGGATTTGCAGAAGGACTCAGAGTCTATAAGAAGATGGGGGATTATGGTCCACCTGATGAACTCAACATGGATATCGCTGACGTACGATCTATGTACTTGAAGGGAAGATGTGCGATGCTCATTGAATGGGGAGACACTTCACCTTTGGCACTGGATAGTGATGTAGTGAGAAACCTTTGGGGCGCAAGCCAGATGCCTGGATCGACTCGTGTATGGAATAGAGACACAAACAGGCTTGAAAATTGTAATCCGACTCTTTGTCCTCATGCAATTAATGGCGTAAACCATGCTCCATTTGGAGCGTTTGGTGGTTGGTCAGGTTACATTAATAAAAACGCTGATCCAAAAGTGATCAAGGCAGCTTACGAGTTGTTCTCTTATATGAATGCACCTGAGCAGTCAAATGTTGATGTCACTCAAGGTTGGACGGGTTTTAATCCATACCGCTATTCACAGTTCAACAATGTGGATAATTGGCTGGAAGCTGGTTTTACTAGATCTTCAGCTGCTTCATATTTGAATGGACTTAAAGAAAGTCTGAATAATCCAAATTTCGTTTCAGATTTAAGAATTCCAGGTGCGGCTCAATATACGAGCGTGATCTTGGATACTGAAGTTGCAAGATTCCTTGCAGGAGAAATCAGTGCTCAACAGACCATGGAGAATATAGAAGAAAAATGGGAAGAGGTAACTGATGATTTTGGAATGAAAAAACAAATGAATCTCTATCGTGCGACACTTGGATTACGTGCTGCATTCTAGTTAATCAATTTCTCAATATGCCGGCCTACGGGCCGGCAAAATAAAATGAAAACACTTAACGAATGGATAGATAAGCAGTCCAGAAGACTGTTTATCACTCCAGCGGTGCTTCTTATCCTGGTTTTTTCAGTTTTCCCCCTAATCGCATCTTTGGTTATTTCATTTACCAGAGTAAGACCAAGGGCTGGGGGTTATAATATGAGATTTGTTGGTTTTAGAAATTTTAAGAAAATTTTCTTTGGCTCGGAACAATATCACTTACTGGGTACTTTTGAAGCCATCAGTGCTTTAGGATGGTGTCTAATATTAGTAATGTTATCCGCACTACTCTGGTGGCTGTATTCTTACACAAAAAAAGATTTTAAATTAATTGGCTTTATTGGAAGAGTGATAAGTGCTGCTTTTATTTTTTCAGTCACTATCCTATTTTCAGTTACCTTATTCAGTGGTAATAACTTTGGAACTCTTCCTATGACTATCATTTATGTCATCTTTGGTTGTTCGATTCAGTTTTTAATTGGTTTGGGTCTAGCCTATATATGCTCAATGAATCTAAAGGGAAGAACTTTTTTTAGAATTTTATTTTTTATGCCCTTGATGATTACTCCAGTTGGTATTGCTTATCAGTGGAGGATGTTAGCTGATATGAATAGAGGCCCTTTAAGTGGGATATGGCAATCATTCGGATTCGGAGATTTAGCATGGGGTTCTCTAGCATGGCCTGCTAGGACAATAATCATGATTGCTGATGCATGGATGTGGATTCCATTTATATTTATTGTTTTGGTTGCGGCTTTAGATACAGTATCAAAAGACTTAGTTGAAGCTGCTGATGTTGATGGGGCAGGGAAGTGGTTAATTTTCAAAGATGTGATTTGGCCTCAAATCGCTCCTGTTGCTGGTACAGTTGTCTTAATTAGATGGATTGAGGGATTTAAATTAGTAGATATCCCTCTTGTAATGACAAGTGGGGGGCCAGGAATCTCGACAGAGACCTTGACTATGCATTCCTGGACTCAATGGAGAGCATTGGATTTTGGCGGTTCCTCTGCCGTGGCCTACACTCTCCTTTTTGTGACCGTTATCATTTGTGTATCATTCTTTAATTTCGTGATCCGTAAATATTCACAGGCAAATCAGTTGTAAATATAATGCAAGTATCAAAATTGTTTGAACCTAAAAAAATAGGTGAAACTTCATTAGGGGGAAAAGTTGTTTCATATTTTTTTCTGATAGTATGGGCAATAATTGTCATCTTCCCCATTTACTGGCTTTTTATTACATCTTTTAAATTGCCAGAGGATGTAAAATTTTATCCAACATATTTGCCCTGGATCGATTTTAATCCAAGTCTGCATGCTTGGGAAAATATTTTATTTGTTGATTCAGAAGATACTTACCACTCATATTTTAATTCAATAATTATTTCATTTTTCTCAACAATTTTGAGTATTATAGTTGGTTCGCTAGCTGCTTATGCTTTGGCAAGAATAAAATATGCACCTAACTTTAGGACTATTTTTTTATTCGTAATGATTATGGCTTCGGCTTTCGTGATTGTTGGAAAATATTCTGTTGATTGGAGTTTAGGGACCGCTGTGGGTTTGGTATTGTTCTATTTTCTTTGGAGGGCACTTTTAAAAACAAATATATCATTTGTTTTCAAATCTATTACATTAATTGCATTGATCTCTGCCACTTGTTTCTTGTTTTTATCAGTAAGTATTAATTCTTTTTTTGAAGAAAATGGTCAGGTGTTGGCTAGTATAATGTTGTTCATGACTTTAGGTCTCGGTGTATTTTTTTTCATAAAGGGCACATATAGCAATGATACTTACCTATGCTGTAGTTAATTTGCCTATAGTTGTATGGCTTATTCATGATTTTGTTCTAACGATTCCTATTGACCTTGAAGAAAGTGCTCAATTAGATGGTGCTTCGCGTTTATATATTTTTTGGGATATTATTTTGCCACTATGCAAACAGGGACTTGCAGCTACAACCTTACTGATTTTAATTCTTTCATGGAACGAATATCTTTTAGCTTCATTTTTATCTACTTCCAAAGCGCAGACATTACCTATTATGGTTTCAGCACAAATAACACAGGATAGAGGGATTCTATGGTGGAACATGTGTGTAGTCATCATTATTATGATTATACCAGTAATTACCATGGCGTTTTTTCTTCAAAAATTTATCACAAAAGGCGTTTTGCTCGGTGCAGTTAAAGGATAAAATGGATAACATACAATCAATTTCACACACCAAAAACTTAACTTTAAATAATATAAATAAAAGTTTTGGTGATAATCATGTTGTTAAAGATTTATCACTTAAAGTGGAAAAAGGGGAATTTGTTGTTCTTCTTGGTCCTTCCGGATGTGGCAAAACAACAGCTCTAAGAATGATTGCTGGTTTAGAATCTGTCGATAGTGGAGAAATAGAAATTGGTGATTCAGTAGTCACTCATAAATTACCAAAGTTCAGAAATATATCGATGGTTTTTCAATCCTATGCTCTTTACCCCCATAAAACAGTTAGTGAAAACATTGCATTTCCATTGAAGGTAAGGAAGATAAGTGGTGATGCCCGTGATAAAGCTATACTTGATGCAGCAAAACAGGTTCATATGGAAGATCTTTTAGATCGATATCCTCGGCAACTTTCAGGCGGACAAAGACAAAGAGTTGCATTAGCAAGAGCCATTGTCAGACAACCTGATATATTTTTAATGGATGAGCCTCTTTCAAATTTAGATGCAAAATTAAGAGTTCATATGCGAACCGAACTGAAAAGAATGCAACATGAAATGGGGATTACCACAGTTTATGTCACTCATGATCAAGTTGAAGCTATGACTTTAGCAAATCGAGTTGCGATAATGAATGAAGGGGTATTACAACAGATTGCTCCTCCTAAGGAAATCTATGGTAATCCCAAAAATGTATTTGTTGCTGGATTCATGGGTTCTCCAGCAATGAACTTCATTGATGGAACTATAGAAAATAATGAAATGAATATTTTAGGAAGAAAATTTGGACTGAATGAGAATCTTGAAAATCAGAACGCCCTTTTAGGCATTAGACCAGAACACGCGTCCATTTCAGAAAAAGACAAGGGGCATTTTAATGCAAAAGTTTTTACTACTGAGCAGGCGGGTGATCATACCCTTGTAAATCTTAATGTTGGTGAACAATCTATGGTGGTGAAAATGTCTTCAGATTTTGAAGCTGATTTTGATAAAGAGGTAGGAATAACTTTTTCTTTAGAAGACAGCTATTTATTTCAAAAAAATAATGGTGAAAGAATAGAAGTAAGACTTGTCGATAAATGATAATTAATTTTTTAATTTGAACCACGTGTTAAAACCTTTAGGGAATTTATGCTTAAAAATCTAAATCCTTATCTCAATGCTGAACTACTTCATGTTCTCCGTTCGATGGGACATGGTGATGAATTGATTCTCGTCGATTGTAATTTTCCTTCGGATTCTGTCGCTGCTCATACCGTGAGTGGTAAACTGATCAGGATGGAGGGATTGAATGTTCCGGAAGTCGCAGAAGCCATACTGTCGGTTTATCCGCTGGACAGTTTTGTTCCAGAACCGGTTTTGCGGATGGAGGTGGTTGGAAATCCTGATGAATGGGTCGAATGTCATCATGAAATGAAGAAAGTTGTCGATAAAACATCTGATCGTGAATGGAAATTCGGTTCCATCGAACGTCATGCATTTTATGAACGTGCACGAAATGCTTATGCCGTTGTATGTGCTGGAAGTGAACGAAGGGGCTATGGATGTTTTGTGTTGATCAAAGGTGTTATTGATGAAAAAGGGAATGTAGTTTAAAAAATCTATTGGAGAGATCTATGAAACCGATAGTGATTCTGGGAGTTTTTGTGGCAGATCTGACCTTCAGGAACGACCGGATGCCGGTCAAAGGCCAGACGCTGATTGGCAAGTCATTCAAACTGGGACCCGGTGGAAAAGGATCGAACCAGGTGATTGCCGCCCGAAGAGCCGGAGCCGATGTTCACTTCATTGCCATGCTGGGAAAGGATCCCTTTGGTCAAATGGCACTTGATCTTTATTCAGACGAAGGAGTCAACACGGATTTTGTCTTTCAGACTGAAGAAAAAGATACCGGTGCTGCCGATATCATGGTTGATGATGTGACGGGTGATAACGCGATCATTGTAGTACCCGGAGCTGCAGATTTGCTTTCTCCAGAGGATGTTGAAAAGGCCGAAGCGGCCATTCAGAATTCCGGAGTCTTTATGACCAATCTAGAAGTACCTGTGGAAACCATGAAACGGGGACTGGAACTGGCCCGAAAGCATGAGGTGACCACCATATTCAATCC
>LNZD02000061.1 GCA_001469005.2 SAR324 cluster bacterium lautmerah10 | reverse complement strand
TGGCCGACATGCAGCACGCGGAAACCGTGCGGGAACTCTCGCTTCAGCTCTTCGATGAACTGATTGAGCTCCATGAACTCCAGTCCAGGGATCGGCTGTTGCTGGAAGTGGCGGCTTTGTTACACGATATTGGCCGTTTCATCCGGCCTTCGGATCATGCCAAACATTCGATGTACCTGATCCGGAACATGGAACTGGTCGGCGTCACCAACAGCGAACTGATGATGATCGCACTGGTTGCACGCTATCATTCGGGGGGGATGCCTTCGGTCAAGCAGAAGGAATTTTCAAGACTCGATTCTGAGAAACGGACGACGGTCACCCGCCTCACCGCTCTTCTGCGGATCGGGGATGCATTGGACCGTGAACACCGGGCCCGCGCAGGAAACCTCAGCATCGAATTCGACAAGGATCAGGTCTGGCTCAACCTCGAATGCCTGAGCGGTAAAAGCCCGGACTCGATGCTCGCCCTGTGGGCGCTCAACCACAAAAAAGAGTTGTTCGAGAAAGTGTTCCGCAGGACGTTGAACGCGGATTTCGGCGATGGGGCCGGTTCGTCCGGGAATTAATGTTCAGCGAGGTATCTCGCCTCTTCCCGCCCTTTTTCATCATCGACGAAATAAAGCAGGATTCCTCCAATCAGAAAGAGAATCAGGATCGAACCAATGCTCCAGCGTGCGGCAAGTTGTCCGACCATCTGGATTTCGGCTTCCGAAGGCGCTTCCGGCATCAGCCAGTTCCTTGCCAGCAGGGCGACTCCACCCATCAGCACCGGTCCGAGGATGACTGCAAATTTTCCCAGCATGTTGAAGAAACCATAATACTCGGCCGCCTGATTCGGCGGAATGAGCCGTGAGTAATAGGATCGGCTGAGGGCCTGAATCCCTCCCTGCACCAGGCCGATGACGGCTGCCAGCAGGTAGAACTCATATTTCTGGGTCATCTGCATCCCCCCGATGGTGGCCAGCATGTAGATCCCGATTGCGAGGAAAATCGAACGCTTCACCCCCCACTTTTCACCCAGTCTGCCGAATATCAGAGCGGCCGGAAAACCCACGAACTGTACCAGTAAAAGCGCGGTGATCAGGTCGGTGGATGCAAAGCCGATGGACATCCCATAATCGACGGCCATGCGGACGATCGTGTCCACCCCATCCATGTAAAACCAGTAGGCAAAGAGGAAGAGCATCAGGGTTTTCAGGTGTCGCATTTCCTTGAAGGTACGGCGAAGTTGGGCCAGGCCTTCAGCGATGGAATTTCCCCTGACATGATCCCTGGCGAGTTGCGGTTCCGGGACCCAGAAAAGCGTGAGGAGGGTGAAGCACCCCCACCAGAGCGCGACGGTGAGAAAGGACCAGCGCACGGCTTCTGCGGCATCGGCAAGACCGAACCAGGAGGGATTGAGGGTCATCACCACATTCAGCAGAAAAAGGATTCCCCCTCCGAGGTAACCCATTGCGTATCCCAGGCTGGAGACGGAATCCACTGTTTCTTCATTGGACAGGGAAGGCAGGAGAGAATCATAAAAGACGTTGGCTCCGGAAAAACCGATGGTTCCCAGGGTATAGACCAGCACAGCCATCAGCCAGTTTCCCTGCTCCACCAGGAAAAGACAGGCGGTCATCAACACTCCGAGGTAGGCGAACAAGGTCATGAAACGCTTCTTGTAGGATCCACGGTCGGCGATGGCCCCCAAAACCGGAGCCATCAAGGCGACCAACAGACTCGCCACCGAGTTGGCCAGACCAAGCTGGGCGGTGCTCATGTTGACATCAGCTCCTGAACTCCAGTACTGCTTGAAGAAAATCGGGAAAAACCCTGCCATGACCGTTGTTGCAAAGGCGGAATTTCCCCAATCGTACAAAGCCCAGCCCCAAACGGCTTTGTTGTGTTTGAACATAAAATAACCCGGAAAGTTTTGGTTGCTCAGTTCAGTTCCGAAGGATTTTCAGATCGGCGGTTATCCTCGACCCGTTTCATGATCAGGTTGGCGATTTTCAGTGCTTCATCATTGGTGACTTCGATGGCCATCACCTGGTGCATTCGACCTTCCACCGATTTTATGGCGAGCATCACTCCTGTTGGACTGGGGCCCACCTCGAGTTCCATTTTTGCCATTGGCAACTCAGTTGATTTTCAGTTGTATGTTTGAAGCCTCAACGCCCGCCTTGATGGACTTTGAGTTTAGGCGGACGGCTTTCAGGTGTTTTCCCCGAACGATGATGGCCCAGGTAGGCTCCTACACCCCAGCCGATGAATCCGTAGGCACTCATGTTGATCCAGGGTTCGCCTCCAATCACCTGAAGACTCCCGTAACCTGCGGCCAATCCGAGCAGTGTGCCCAATCTGACGAAGGAATCCTGAAACAAAGTCAAAAGGATCAACAACAGCCAGCGTGTCATTTTCATCATCGTTGAAGGTTGTTTGAAGATATGACTCTGAGCATACGCTATCCTTGGAGTGACTTCCAATGAAAATCCAATATACCCTTTAAAGCCATTGCAACCTTCGACGGTTCATCCAAGTCAATCAAGATCTCGGGAAACTGATTGTTGGTTGGGCATGTTTGGTATCTTGCTTGTAAATAACCCTGCAATCGCTTTAAATCACAGGAGCAACCAAGATCTTATTGTTGGAGAACCTTAATTTACGGGATTGTTTTCCCAAGGAAACGAAAATGGACTCAGAAAAGCTATTCGACTTGTCAGGGAAGCTTGCATTGATCACAGGAGCGAGCCGCGGTATTGGTGCCGAGGCGGCGAAGACGCTGGCTCGATTCGGTGCCCGTGTCATCCTCAGCAGCCGTAAAAGGGAGGGGCTGGATGGGATTGCCCAGGAAATTACAGAGGAAGGTTTCGAGGCAACGGTACGGCCCTGTCATAACGGAGATCTTTCTCAGATAAATTCCCTCTTTGAAGAACTTGACCGGGAAGGAGAATCGGTTGATATTCTCGTCAACAATGCTGCAACGAACCCTTACTTCGGTCCAGCGGTTGAAATGGAAGAAGCGGCCTGGGACAAGACCTTCGAGGTCAACCTGAAAGGTCCTTTTTTTATGAGTCAGCAGGCCGCAAAGAGGATGAAACAAAAAGGCGCTGGATCCATCATCAATGTTTCCTCGATCAACGGCATCATCCCCATGCACGGGCAGAGCGCGTATTCGATCACCAAGGCCGGATTGATCTCGATGACCCAGTCCCTGGCCAAGGAACTGGGGCCTGAAGGAATCCGCGTCAATGCATTGCTTCCGGGACTGACCGATACCAAGTTTGCCTCGGCAATGACAGAAAACCAAGAATACATGAAGCGGGTCATTCCCCAAATTCCTTTGGGTCGTGTTGCCCAGCCCGATGAAATGTCCGGAATGATCCTTTTCCTGGCGTCACCCGCGGCTTCTTACGTCAGTGGAGGAGCCTTTGTCGTGGATGGAGGGATTCTGGCCTAAATGATTTATTTTCATGACGCAGGGCTTTCTAATAGTTAACCGAAATATTCGATTGAACCAGATGGAGATACGATGACAGATGAATTCAGAATAGAAAAAGATTCAATGGGAGAGGTCAAAGTTCCCAAAGATGCGCTTTATGCTGCGCAAACCCAACGCGCAGTAGACAATTTTCCGGTGAGCGGAATCCCGATCCGTCGTCCGCTGATTGCGGCACTCGGGATGATCAAGTCCTCGGCAGCCAGGGTCAATGGAACTTCGGGAGCGATTCCTGAAGAAGTGGCGGCCTTGATCCAGTCTGCAGCCCAGGAAGTGATCGAGGGAAAACTTGATGAACATTTCCCCATCGACATCTACCAGACGGGTTCAGGAACCTCAAGCAACATGAACGCCAACGAGGTGATTGCCAATCGGGCGAGTCAGCTTTCAGCAGAGAAAAACCTGAAGGTTCATCCCAATGACCATGTCAATTGTGGTCAAAGCTCCAACGACACCTTCCCTACAGCGATCCGTATTGCCGCGGTGATGGAGACTCAGGCGGATCTGATCCCGGCTCTGAAGGAGTTGATCAAGGCATTCCAGGATAAAGGGGCTGAATACGCCCATGTGGTCAAAACCGGGAGGACGCATCTGATGGATGCAATGCCGGTGACCCTGGAACAGGAATTCGGGGGATATGCCCGTCAGTTGGAACTCGGGATTGAGCGGCTTCAAAGTTCATTGGAACGGATGCGGGAACTGCCGATGGGTGGAACGGCGGTGGGAACGGGAATCAACACCCCTCCCGAATTTCCTCCTGCTTTTGCGGAGGAGGTATCCAAACTGAGCGGAGAATCGATGCGCGAGGCAGAGAATCATTTTGAAGCACAATCCACCGTGGATGCCCCTGTGGAAATGAGCGGCCAATTGAAAACGATTGCCGTCGGTCTGCTTAAAATCGTCAATGACCTGCGCTGGATGAATTCGGGTCCGAATGCAGGGTTGGGAGAAATCCAACTGGCCGCGCTTCAGCCCGGTTCTTCCATCATGCCCGGAAAAGTGAATCCGGTGATTGAGGAATCCACGGCCATGGTCTGCGCCCAGGTAATTGGTTACGATTCTGCGATCAGTGTGGGCGGACTGTCAGGAAACTTTGAACTGAACGTGATGTTGCCGATGGTCGCCCATAGCCTGCTGGAATCGATCAGATTATTGGCTGCGGCATCTAGGAACCTGGCTCAACGTTCGGTCTCAAGGATCATTGTCCGGGAAGAACACATCCAGTCCCTGGTCGGGCGTAACCCGATACTGGTGACCACCCTCAACCCCTTGATCGGTTATGACCTGGCGGCAAAGATCGCCAAAACCGCCTTCGCAGAAAACCGGCCTCTTTTGGAAGTCGCGAAGGAAATGTGCGATCTTCCGGAAGATGAACTGAAAAAAGCCCTGGATCCGGCGAAAATGACCCAGGGCGGTCTGGTGGAATAAACGGTTTGCAAAAGCCTGTCAGGTTGGAACTTTAAAATGACAAATCTTTGATGCCTCCCAGCAAAGTCGCCCGCATCATTTCCTTGAATTCACAAAAAGGTGGGGTGGGCAAGACCACCTCGGCCATCCACCTTTCCAAAGGACTGGCGCTGGGAGGCTATCGCACGCTTCTGATGGATATCGACCCACAGGGTTCTGTGCAATCGGCACTAAGAGTCGAACGCCAATCCAGGGCCGGGAGTTACGAACTATTCTGCGTTCCCGGGACGAGGCTCGAAGATGTTTGCCAACCCAGCGGTAGTCAGAACCTGGACCTGGTGCTTGCCAATGCCCGGGAACTGCGTGAGGAACATGAAATCAACCGCGTTGCCGGGGATTACTATTTTCTTAGTCAGTGGATCGATGAGCATGCCCTGGATCATTACGATTTCATCATTTTGGATTCTCCCGCCACCACCGGGGTTTTAAGCATCAACGTGATGCTGGCCGCCAATCTGATCGTCGTTCCCCTTCAATGTCAGGCACTGGCGGTGAAGTCCCTCAAGCGCTTTCTCGGAGCATTCAGGGATCTCCAGAAAAGCATCAATCCTTCATTGAGGCTTGCGGGGATTCTGTTGACGATGTACGACAAAAACACTCCCGCGCATCGTTACATCGGAAAACAGATTTACCAGAAACTTGGAGAATCGGTTTTTGAGACCATCATCCCTCACTGCAGCCGAATCCAGGACATGAGCGTTATCGGGGGAGATGTGATTCAGGGAGGGTTTCGTTCGGTGGGAGCAACGGGCTACATTCAATTC
>LNZD02000060.1 GCA_001469005.2 SAR324 cluster bacterium lautmerah10 | reverse complement strand
TAAGCATAACATTCCTCTCTCGTAGAATTTCGGAACGCCTCATTCGGGGAGGTCTGCCGCACAGCGGAAACCCACGTTAAAACGGGTGCTCTGGGGCAGGTTGTCCCGACGCAGGGCAGGTCTCAAATAGTCCGCAGGATCGTTCCAGGCACCGCCACGAAGCACCCGATAGGCACCGGTTTTCGGTCCCTGCGGATTGTCTTTGTTGCGAAGCTGATAAAAGCCGAAACGGTCGAAGACCCATTCCCATGCATTCCCCAGCGTGTCGTATACCCCATAGGAATTCGGGGTTTTTTCCGCGGCAATGTGCATCAAGCCTCCCGAATTTTTCCTGAACCATCCGTAATCCGGGAGAAACTCTGCCCCGCCTTCGAAGGGATAGGCTCCTTCGGTCTGGTCCCGTGCGACCTTTTCCCATTCCGCTTCTGACGGGAGGCGCTTGCCCAGGGCATTGCAGTAATACCGCGCGGCATACCAGGAAACGTAGACCACCGGGTTCAGTTCTTCCCCCATCGGGGGCATCAGGTCGTCCATCCAGTTCTTCAGGTAATTCCCGTCGTGAAATTTTCTCGGGAAAGTACTCTTGCGCAAAAAAGGATCCCTGCCCAGGTAGAGCAGGTATTGGTAGTTGGTCACCTCACAGCGGTCGATCCAGAAACCGTCCACATGGACTTCCCGTTTTGGAATCTCGTTGTCCGGTCCTTCTTCGCTGCCCATGGTGAATGGACCGCCTTCGATGTAGACCATCCCCTGCTTGATGTTGTAAGTCTTCCCCTTCTGCACAAAATCGCACTGGGTTTCCAGGTCCATTGCCTGAACCGGAGGAAGCGTCTGTTCTTCCGGAAAAAGCTTCTTGTCCAGATTGACCAGCAGCATGCGGTAGGTTTCGAGGGTTTCTTCCTGGAATCCGGTGACCCGCTCCAGCATTCCGCGTTCATCCCTGCCGCAGCGGAAATGGTCATCGAGGCAGTTGAGTTTCTGCCGGATCCAGATCCTCACCGCGTCGCGAGCCTTCTGTTTTTCGATCTCACGCAGCAGTTCCGGTTCATAGTTCAGGTAGAGGGGTTCAAAGACCTTGCTGATCGCCACCTGAGCACGCGCCAGGTCGATCAGTTCATCATACCTTGAGCAGAACACCTGCTGGTCTTCAGGGACCTCCTTACCGAAATTCCTGCGGTCGGAACAGGCTTTGGTTTCTTCCGCCTTGTTGATCCCCAGCTTTTTCTGGAAAACCCTTACCCTCAGGTCATAAATCGCGTGGATCAGCGGATAACGCTCCCCCTTGTTGACGTAGCCGATGAAATCCTTGATCACCGGCGGGTAGAATTCCTCCACCAGTTTGGTGAACAGTTTTTCACTCGCCCAAACCAGGGTCACGGTCAGAAGCAACAAGAGGAGACTGACGTTTAGTATTTTTTTGATCTTCAAATTAAAGCTCGGTTCAACAAAATACCTGAAGTGATGGATGATGAGTGGAAACCATTTTCTCTATTCCGTGGGAAGAGTCAGCTTGAAACGGACTTGAGTATTTTGACCCAAACATAGCACCATTCATAAGTTTTTATTTGGAAAGCAATCGATATTCCAACGGCTTCCTAAGACCTGTTGATTCTCTAGCTTCCTTTTCACAACGCGGTAGATGTTTTCCTTTGCAACAAGCAATTCCGGCTGGCTCCGGCGGTATCTTCTTGATTCCCTGCAGCATCTGCATATTCAAACACAGCCTTCGGGAGTCGCAGAACCTTCCGGGCTTGAGGAATTGCACGGGCTTCTGCATCGGACCGCCAAACAAAACGGGTTGCTGATGGGATGCCCGGTTTTAGAGGAATCCCGATACCGTCAGTTGGAAACATTCCGTTTTCCGGAAAAAAGCGGAGACGCGCTGATGGTCTACCTGGACACGCTGATCGAGGTCGGTCTTTCCTTTTTGAATCCTCCATCACCTTCCCGGGGAAGGCCTTCCCACAAAATCGATCCAGCGGAAATCCAGAAGAAAGAACGCGATCTATTCCGACTGATACGGCTTTTCATCCGTTACCATCTGCCCCGGAGCCATTACCGGTTTCATGAAACAGTCCCCTTCCAGGAACTTCTGGAAGAAGACGAGACCCTGGCCCGGGCCCTGGTCCAGTTGGAGGAAGCACTGGTGGAGAAAATCACCCTCAAGGGCTATTCCTCGGAAGGCAGCCGCCTCAACCTTTTTGCCTTTCTCCAGCTCTATTGTTGCCTGAAATGGACCCGGGAAATGCTCTCGGATCAGGTCCCGAGTCTGGAAACCATGATCCAGAACGAATACCGGCTGCGGGAAGAGTTGATCCTCTCCTTTGCCGCCCTGATCTGGGCTGACGGGCAGGTGACTGAGGTCGAGGACCAGGTGTTCAGCCAGTACATCGAGTTGACCGGACTTCCGGAGTCATTCCAGGAAGAACTCCGAAAACGGGTCAAGACTCCGGTGGGGATCGAAGAACTTTCTCTTTCGGTTCCCTCCCCGTTGCTCAAGCATTTCCTCCTTGAGCAGATGATCCTGCTTTCCCTGATCAACAACCAGGAAGCGTGGCAGGAGATCGAGCTGATCGAAAAGATAGGATTGCAGTTCGGCATCGGCAAAGAGGAGATGGACGGACTCTTTCTGGGAACTGCCGATTTTTTTGACCGCCATGCCCACCGTTTTTCTTTCCTGCAGGACAATCCCTCGACCCGGGAATTCCAGGATTACATGAACGACAAGGTGATGTCCCAGGTCAAGTTGAACGCCGACCGCATCCTCCGGGAGGTTCAGGAAACCAAGGAGTTATACGACCTGATGCTTCAAGCCGCGGAACGACCGCTCAGCGAAGAGGAACGCATCAAGGTCCGGGAACAGTTGACCGACATCGCCAAGAGCATCCCGGCCCTGGCCATCTTTGCTCTCCCGGGAGGAGGAATCCTCCTGCCAATCCTGATCAAGGTCCTGCCCTTCAATATCCTCCCCAGTGCTTTTTCGGATGACCCTCCGGAAGCATGATGAATGAAACCCGGGTTCCCTTGAACAAACAACCTCCCCGATTCTGGTTTATCTGCTACAACCTGATTTTGCAGTTGTTTTTCGGGCTGATCCGGATCCGTTCCAGAAATGATCCAGACCTTCAGGAAGCCCTCGAGGGCCGCCGGAATCTCTGGGAAAGGCTGGAAGCGTCCCTGAAATCACGGAATCCCGGAAAACCCCTGGTCTGGTTTCATGTTGCCAGTGCGGGGGAATGGCTCCAGGCCCAGCCGGTGATCCGGCGCCTTTCTGAAAAGGAAGTGCAGTGCGTGCTGACCTACACCTCGATCAACGCCAGACGATGGTTCGGGAAACGGAAGGAAACCCCTCCAGGAGTTCTGGTCCATGAGTTCATTCCCCTGGACACCCCAGGCAACGCGAAAAGGCTGCTGGACCTGATGGCTCCTGACAAAATCGTCTGGGTCAGTTACGACCTCTGGCCGAATCATGTCTGGGAAGCAGCACACCGGGGAATCCCGCAGCTGCTGATCTCCGGGATCGTCCACCAGGCCTCGGCGCGCAACACGAATTTCATCGTCCAAAAATTCTACCGGACCCTCTACAACCGGCTTGAGCAGATCATGCTCGTCTCGGATGCGGATTTGGAACGGGTCCGACAGCTGGTTCCGGAACATCCGGGGCTTTCCATCATGGGAGACACCCGTTTCGACAGCGTCATCGAACGCCGGGAGCAACTCGATCCTCCGCAATGGCCCGAGGGATTCGGACAAGGGACCCTGTTCGTGGCAGGCAGCACCTGGCCCAGGGATGAGGAATGCATCTACCCGGTTTTACGAAAGGCTCTTGAGCAATCTCAGGAATTGCAGCTGGTGCTCGTCCCCCATGAACCCACCGAAGAACACCTCCTC
>LNZD02000059.1 GCA_001469005.2 SAR324 cluster bacterium lautmerah10 | reverse complement strand
TGAAGACACAAGGTTCCAGCAAAATTCCGGAAGTAGGAGATGGAACGGATTCAACTAAAAATTTGAAATATTCCATATCTGCTGTTGAAACATCGATATTAAAAAAAGACCCATCACTGATCAGGGAATCAATATTGAATTGGGCTAAAATCAGGTGGCCAGAGGATCCTCCGAATAGACTGCAAGCCATCTGCGAGAAGGAAAAAAAACTGAAGGATCCTTTATTAATGATGGAAAGACACCATTATGCGGAACAGAATGAGGAATGGGATGCACAACAATTGGCCGAGGCATTTAAAAAGGTGTGTCATATGCCCCAAGAGAAAAATGATGAAAATAATGACCGGATCAGGGAACTATATCCGGCATGATCCGGAATTAAGCTAATGGAATTAATCACTCAGATTGCAGGGCTCCTTAAAGGATACCCGATTCCGGAAAGTTGGCTGATTCCTCTGGTCAGGATCAGCCTGGTTTTAATGTTACTGATGGTCGCCGGAGTTGTTCATTGGCTGGCTAAAGGAATATTCCTGAAGCAGATTAAACGACTTGCTGAATACACCAAATACCAGGTTGATAACATCCTTTTTGAGAATCGGGTTTTTCACCGGTTGGCCGATTTCCTTCCGGTCCTGATCATCTACATCTTTCTCCCAGAAATTCTGGAAGATTCTCCGTTCAAACATGTAGCAGAAGTTCTGGTCTCCATCCTTTTAATCATCAATATTGCACTGATCATCAACGCAACTTTGAACGCCCTTCAAGGGATCTACCTCTCTTTTCAGTTCGCAAGAAATATTTCAATCAGACCCTTCATTCAGGTCCTGAAAATCGGATTATTCTTCATTTCAGGAATACTCGTTCTTTCCCTCTTACTTGATAAATCTCCTTTGTATTTTCTGAGCGGATTAGGAGCACTTACGGCTATTCTTCTTTTGATTTTCAAGGATGTTTTACTGGGATTTGTTGCAGGCATTCAACTCATCGCAAACCGTATGGTTGCTCCTGGAGACTGGATTGAGGTGCCACAGTATGGTGCAGATGGTGACGTTACCGACATCACCCTGACAACCGTAAAAGTTCAAAATTGGGATAAAACGATCACCACCATTCCTACTTATGCTTTGATCAGTGAATCCTTCAAAAACTGGCGGAGTATGCCCCAATCAGGAGGAAGACGAATCAAACGAGCGCTTCTGCTTGATCAAAACTCAATACGATTTTGTGATCAAACGATGCTTGGCAGGTTTTCAAAAATGCAGTTGTTGAAGGATTACATTGAAGACCGGAAAAAACAGATCGATGAGCATAACCAAAACAACCAAATTGATGAGAAGGATCGGGTCAGTGGAAGAAGTATGACCAATATCGGCGTCTTCAGGGTCTATGTTGAAAACTACCTGAAAAATCATCCGATGATTAATCAGAAAATGACCTTTTTGGTACGTCAACTGCCACCCAGTGATAAAGGACTGCCGATTGAAATCTATGTTTTTTGTAAAGATACCGACTGGGGACGTTATGAATCGATCCAAGCGGATATTTTTGACCATATCCTTGCAGTGGTGGCAGAATTTGAATTAAGATTGTTCCAAAATCCAACAGGAGCAGACTTTGCAGCTAATTATGTAGAATAAACATATTATGTAAATAAAAAGTTAAATTGAATTTCAAAATCAGTACCTAGATAAATTATTCTTTGAAATATAGTGTATAATAATATTATGTAAAATAATGAGTTGGATTAAAAAAATAAATATCACAGACGCAAAAGGATTATTTCAAAAAGAGTATAATGCTGCACTAAATCGATCAGGACGTATTTGGAACATCGTCAAGAGTATGAGCATTCATCCAGAGGCGATGAAAAGTTCAATGGAATTATACAAATGCCTTATGTTTGCCCCCTCTCCACTGAATCGTTCGGAACGGGAAATGCTTGCTGTCGTCGTATCAGCAAGAAACGGATGTGTCTATTGAATTCGTGCTCATGCTCACGACCTCCGTGCTGAGGTTGAAAAAGATTTTAAAGGATTAACTCAAGCAGAATATGATTTATTGGTGCATCTGATTGCAAAGGATTGGAAAAAGGCCAATCTTTCTGAGCGGCATCAAGCCTTATGTCATTTTGCAGAAAAGGTCTCAGAGGCCCCTAAGCAGATGAAATTTGAAGATCTTTCTTCATTGAAACAAACTGGTTACAGTGATCGTGCAATTCATGATGCAGTACAAATCATAGGATATTTCAATTATATCAATCGTATTGCTGATTCACTTGGTGTAGAACCTGAGACCTTCACTCATGAGTGGGAATTGTCGACTCCTGATTGATCTGAACTTGAACACCACTTTGAGAAGATAACATTATGGCGACTTATGACGGGAAAAAAGCTCTCATTGTAGATGATTTTCCAACTGCTCGAAGATTGATCAAAGAAACATTACAGGAAATCGGATTCGAATGTGTGGAAGCTGCAGATGTGGATCAGGCCTTAAAATTATTTGATGAAGAAAAGGTTGACCTTGTGATTGCCGATACCTTTATGCCTGAAAAAAACGGAATGGACCTGCTGAAAACCCTTCGGGAAAATCCTGAAAATGAAGAACTCGAGATTGTACTGACCATGATGGAAGATCATGAAGAATTAGTCAGTCAAGGTGAGGCATTGGGAATGACCGGATATGTTCTCAAACCTTTTGATGTGTTTTCACTTTCCAAATCATTGGATCAAATGCACAAAAAGGAGGAGTGATTATGTCACTTGAAGATCCTGTTCAAAAATCGAAAAGTATTCTGTGTAGGAATTGCAGGTATTACCAAATAACTTGGGATGCGGAAAATCCCTATGGTTGCACAAAATTTGGTTTTAAAACAACCATGCATCCAGCGGATTATATTATTAAAGTTTCAGGACAAAAGTGTCACAGTTTTACAAAAAAACACTAAAATATCATCTTTTCCATCTCATAAAATATAAATTAACTTGGGACGAGGTAGCAATAAGAATTTATATTGAAGGGGAAAAAGCCTACGAAATTGCTCTTAATGAAACATTGCCTTTTGACCAGCCTTTTTCTTACTTATAAACCTTGCAATGGGTGGAACTAATGGTGGAGCAACTTCTTCAAACTTCATTAGTGATGACTTCTATATTGATTATATACGAGTTTATGAAAACTAAAGTGGTCTTTGATTAATCGTTAAATGATTTCCACATTAACAAATAAATTTGATAAACGTTTATCATTTTTTAT
>LNZD02000058.1 GCA_001469005.2 SAR324 cluster bacterium lautmerah10 | reverse complement strand
GCTCTGCGCCGTCCTGACCGACCAGGGCCACGTCTTCCAGCCAGATTCGCTCTTTTGCTCCTCCGGGCCAGAGCAGATGGGTGGCAACGACCATTCCTGCTTCCATGCACCAGTCTCCGAGGGGGGTGCCGTCCGATTGGATTTCCTCGAGATCCATGTGGCTGAGCCCGAGTCCGTGGAAAAAGATCAGCACCGATTCCGGACGGGGAACTCCCATTTTCCGATACACGTCTCGCCCCAAACGCTGAAGCTCGGTGATCCCGGTACCGGGACGCATTGCGTCTTCGATGACCCGCATTGCTTCGGCGGTGGCGGAGGCCGCGAGGGCAGACGTTCCATCGGGTGTGTCTCCGACAACCCAGGTTTTTCCTCCATCCCAGCAGTACTGGTTCCAGGTGCCATGACAGTCGAACATCACATGGGTGCCTTCTTCGACCACAAAATCCTCAAACCCGGTCTGCAGCCAGACCCCCGGATCCTGGCCTGTGGGATGGGCGAGGACCATTCCTCCGGGATCATGGATGAATCCTCCAAGGCTGGTTGCGGATTGGTGATAAACCTGCCCCAGTTCCTTCCAGCTCATTCCCTTCTGCCAGGATTGGACGGTTTGATCAATCGCCTGCTGGTTAAGGTCGGTTGCCGTTCGGAGAAGCTGAAGTTCGGTTTCGGTTTTGATCTTCCGTGTCTGCATCATCACATCGTACGCATCTTCAACCTGGCTGGTGTTGAGACCGATCCTCCGGGCAAGGCGTAGTTCGTCGAAACCCAGACGCTTGTCGGTCAATCCCAGGGTTCGAAGCGCTTCTTTGCATCCTGATGCTAAACTCGTGGCGTACTGTTCACGGGCATTTTGGACCCATGGCTGGTTTTGGATGGTTTCCGGAATAAAGCGATCCAGGTCATTTTCTGATGCAGGAAGGTCTTTGGGGAGCATCACGGCACGGACCGGACGGATGTCCTTGACCCAACTCGGTTGCGAAGCAAAATGCCCGAGGTAGTAATCTGCCACCAGCAGGATCGGGTGTTCCGGTTCGAATCGCGATAGGATCAGGGCATAGGGACGGGGTTCGTCCCCCTTGTGGGCAATGGGGTTGAATCCGCTCAGGTAAAAGACATTTTTTTCGCTGGAAACAGAAACGTTCGGGAAGAGGTTGGCGTGGAAAAGGGCGGAGCATATCGGGATTTTCTGGACTCATGATGGTTTCAGACTGAAGTTGAAAAAGTAGGAATGTGGATTCTTTTTAGCATCAAGGAATGACTTTCTGTTCCCGGAATTCCTGGAAAATCCGGACAAACATCTCATCGCTTCTGAGACAATCATGAAACCCGTGAAGTCTCAGTTTCAGTGTGTCGGTCATCACGTCCCAATCGGTACCGAAGACATAGTCGGCAAAGGGCCAGGCGGCGATTTGGGAGTAGGGGATTTTCTGGAGACCATGCTTCTCGCAAAGCTTTTCCCAGAGGGGTGCTTTGTCGGCCATGAATTCGGTGAGGGGGATGGTCTGGACCTCCCCAACGGGCATTTCGAAAAACTCAGCAATTTTGCCCCAGATATGTTTCCAACGGAAGAAATCTCCGTTGGTGATATTGAAAACCTGATTCTGGGCTTGTTTCTCCGTCCCGCACCAGATCATCGCTCGCGCCAGATGGCGGCTGTCGCAAACCTGGTAAATTGCCTCCCATGCCCCGGGTTTTCCTGGAAACCTCAGGGGCAGTCCAAGTTCTTTGGAAACCAGGGCATAGACGGCCAGGCAGGTGGTGAGGTTCATCGGGGAGTTGACCGAAAATCCGCAGACCGTGTGAGGCCGCAGCGCAGACCATGTCCATGATTGCTGTTCTTGATGAAAGTTCCGCAGCCAGTTTTCCTGTTCCACGTAAAAATTCGGTCCCATGTGCGGCGGATCATCCTCACGCGCCGGGGTGCGGAACGGACCAAGGTGCGATCCGTACCATTTGTTGCCTTCGATCAACTGGACATGTTGGAGTTCGCTGGAGGTTTCCGAAACAGCTTCAACACTGTTAACCAGCATCTCCAGGTTGGGTGCTGTGTGTTCCGCCCAGGTCGGCCTTGGCTGGAAGGCGCAGTAGAACAGGTGGGTGATTCCTTCCAGTTGCCCAAGCTCTTTCCTGCAGGCATCCCGGTCCAGCAGGTCCAGGGAGAGGTAGTTGGTTTTGCTTTTTCTTCATGAAACGAAAGGTTTGTTAAATGCCTTATTCTGCAAGCATGCGGTCAGCTTTGAGCCGGAATTTTGATTTCCAGCAGGCAGTTGAATTCCCGGGCAAAATCGATCGAGATCCGCGCGTGCACCGCCCCCTGCTTGTCGAAAAAACGCTGTTTGCCCTTGAGCGGGAAAATTCCTTCATGCCAGATGTTGGGATGGATGTAGAGCCCTTGGCTTCCGTCGCAGAGGAAAGCGATGAAATCCTTGGGCTGGACATCGTCTCCCGGGAGGGCGAGGGGGCAGAGAAAGGGGTTTTTATCCAGGGGGAAAAAAAGCTGACCCCCGTCAGGATGATAATTGGCGTGCCAGAGCAGAAGGTGTTCCGGATCGCGTTGGTGGGTTTCATCGGATTGTTCAGGATCCACCGCGTAGCCAAGGGTATAGTTCCCGGAGACGGCCTGGTTGGAACCGTAGAGCACATCGCCTTTCCATTCTCCTTCGAAGATTCCTTCGGTGGTCCCGCCCTCATTTCCGGTATCCGGATCGACCTCTCTCCAGCCCTGATGGGGCCAGCGGACGATTTCGATTTCCTGGTCTTCCTGTTTTTCCACCAGACATCCAAAACCCTTGAGGGATTCATCCGTTGCCTCGACGACGGGAATTTGGACACGGTCCAGTTTTTCCGGGAGTTCCGGATTCAATAATTCTGAAGAAGAAGTGATCATAGGACGTTCAAGAATTTTGTTGATTGAAAAACAAGCTGACGGAAAACACCACCTGAAAATCGTGATTTTCTCTTGGGTCATCCAAGTCATGGCGAGACAAATCTTGAATCAAACACACGTTTAATGGAAGACTTAATGAGAACAGGAAAATAAATGAATGACGTTTTAAAGGAACAGGGACCCGCTTTCCTGAAATTGACAGACTCTGCCGAAGCTTTGCTTCAGGCGATGGAGGGGCTTGTCATGATTCTGGATGTTCAGGGAAAAGTCCTGGATTCGAACTCTTCCAGTGTGACTGAGATTCATCCTCTTCACCGTCGATGGATCGATTCCGGAATGGGGAAGGATGTTCCCGGAAATCTTCGGAACCAACTTCTTCAGGGAATCCAAAAAGCGATTACCACAAAAACCACGGAGCTTATCCGTTTCAGCCTGAATGACACTTCCCCGGAAGTTTCCCATGAATACCGGATCGTTCCGCATTCATCAAAAACAGCACTTTGTGTGGTCCGGGAAATCGATGATGAAATCAAGCCTGATGAAAGGATCGAAAAGTTTCATTCTGATTATCAGGCTTTATTGAATGCTCTCGCGGAATTGGTTTTCAGGACCACGCGTGATGGGGTGATCAAGGAATTTTTCATTCCGCAAGGTTGGGAAATCGGTTTGAAACGCAAAATCCAGAAAGGGAAAACCATCTGGCATTATTTCCCCGAACCGATCCAGAAGCTTTGGATTCAGGACTGGAACGAGAAAATTCAGCTGCTGGAGAAAGGAAATCTGAATCAGTCCTTCAACTACGAACTTCCCTATGCTTCCGGGTCGAAACATTTCGAAGCCAGACTCGCGCTTTTTGGAGAAGAAGAGGTGTTGGTGACCGTTAGGGAAACCACTCCAATGGTCCGTGCCTTTCAACAATTGGAGAAATCTGAAAATCGCTATGAAGCCTTATTTTCATCTTATCCAGACTTCATCTTTCGAATGAATTTTGAAG
>LNZD02000057.1 GCA_001469005.2 SAR324 cluster bacterium lautmerah10 | reverse complement strand
CTGCCAGACTTGGAATATGGCCGACCAGGAATGGCCCGGGTTGGATCAACCCCCTCAATCGTTCCAGGGATTGTTCCATTTCCCTCAACCGTTTTTCCACCATTTCGGCATCTCTCTTTTCCGGACTCATCGCCGGGAACAAGGATCGCACAATCGGCTCGAGCTTTAGGTCATGCAGCCTGCAAAGCATGCGGATCTTTGCCCTCTGTTCCGCAGACCCGGGAAGGAGGTTGGGTTCCGGGAAAACTTCGTTGAGGTATTCGTTGATCACTTCCGATTCCGAGAGGATGACGCCGTCGTGATCCAGCGCCGGGATGGTCCCTGAAGGAACCCGTTTTTTGTATTCCTCGGATCCGTAGCCTCCTGGAGGAGGCAGGATCTCGCATTCCAGATCCTTGAATCGGAGGGCATGCAGCACCTTGCCGCAATAGTTGCTGATGGGCAGTGAATAGAGAATCATGCAGGTTCCTCATCGGTTTCGGGTGCAGGTTCCAGGATCTTCCCTCCGGGTTCCAGATTTTCCGGAAGATTTTCGACAAGATATTTTTTCAGCGGCTGGCTGAAATCGATGGCAAAGCGAAGGGAGACGGCGATCAGCATCAACAGGACCCATCCCCGGCTCTGGAGCGCCTGATCACGGGTGGCGGTGAAATACGGGGCCTTGCCGAAGTAGACCACCGAGGATTTTCTGCTGAAAACCTGTCCCCTCAACATCAACCGGAAAAATCCATCAGGATGGGTCATCGAGGCCGGTTCGTCTTTTCTTTCTGATTGATGAAGCTGGTCCTGGTCAAAAAATGCCGTGCCGAGCTGGATCACGAAAGGCGTGTTTTTCTTGATCTGCATCTTCTCACCCTTGGGCATCGGGAAAAGGGTCTGGGCCGGGAAGGCTCCGCTCAGGAAGAGGCTCCACTCGGTTTTCCGTTCCATCCCGCCAACCATGATCGGGGCTTCTCGGGAGAAAAAGGCTTCTTTCGGCAGGTTTTTTTTCTGTTCCAGTCTGGGATCCGGATCCCAGCGCTCACGGGCATGGAATTCTTCCCCACGCTGATTCAGCAGATCCAGCACGAACCGCCTAAACCCGACATAGGGATTTTTCTGATCCGAGAAGAACTGTTCAAAAAACACCGTCTGGTCCGAGGTATATTCTTCACAACGGGTCATGAAAAAAGGGGAGGTGCATTCGTCCTTGGAGCGTTTCAGGCTTTTGGAAAGGGGAAGAAGCAGTTTCTGGTATTTCAGGCAGAGCTTGCGGTAAGCCCGGTCAAGGTCCGGGATGTCGGGATTCTTCCCTCCGGATGTTGAAGAAGAACCGAATCCTGAACCCCACTCCGGAGAATCAAAGAGTTCCCTGGATTTCATCTCAGGTTTTTCAGACAGAACCAGCGGGAAGGTCTTGCCGAACTGGTTCAGCAGATCCTTCATCAGTTGTTCCATCGCCCGGAAGTCGAGCCGTTCCAGCCGCTTTTCCAGGGGCTCCTCCCCGGAGGCATCACGCAGCATCCGGTTGAGACGTTCTTCAAGCCAGCTGCGGATGGTGCTTTCCTGCTCCGCATTCTGAAGCCTCAACTGGAAATAACGGTTTTTCAACGTCAGGTAGGTCCGGTAATCCGAAGAAAACAACGCACGCAGACGTTCGTTAAAAAACCAGTTCCTTTCCTCCTCAGGAAGCTTGGAAACGGCAACCAGGTGTTCCGAGAGTAATTTCTGGTCGTAGAGCACCTTCTGGTCGCAGTCGAGAATACGCAGAAGGCTGTTTTCCAGCCTGCGGCGATAGCTGGCCAGTTGGCTGGTTTCCTTGGAGTCCCTTGAAAAATCATCGAGCCGCACCACCACCGAAAGGGACTGGCAGCTTTTCTGAATCCCCGAAAGTACCGTCTTCAGCCCCTGGTCCGGATCATAATTGGCAATCAGGCGCTGGACGGTCTGGTTGTCATAAAGCTGGAGCGCGTGCATGAAAGCCTTTTGCTGAAGCGTCAAGGGTTCCAGAGGATTTTCGATGGGATGCGCTTCAAAAAAATCCTGGACGGCCACGTTGAGGGCCGTGACAAAACGTTCCAGCAGATCCGATTTTCGGGACCTTGATCGACGTTGAAGATCTTCCTCGATGGAAAGGATCTTATGCTGCCATTCGGACTGTTGCATGAACTCGGGAGTTTCGGGAAATCTCCTTCAGGAGATGTGGAAAGCGAACCGTTTTCAGGAAAAAGGAATCCGTTCGATCAGCCATTCGATCAAGCGGTCGGTCGTCCATTGCTCTGCCTCCGCGGAAAAGTTGAGGATGATCCGATGGCGAAGCACCGGAAGCAGGATCGCCCGGATGTGTTCAGGGCGGACCGCGGAACTTCCCTCCAGAACCGCCCTCGCCCTCGCGGCACGAACGATGTTCTGGGAAGCCCGGACCCCTGCGCCCCATTCCACCAATTCCTGAACCTCATTGAATCGGCTCTGCTCGGGTCTTGTTTCACGGATAAAATGCACCACCCACTCAACCAGGTGGCTTCCCATCGGCACGGCGTTGACCAGGTTCTGGAACCGGCTGATCAATTCCGGTTCGAAAATCGGTTCCAGTGGAGATGCATCGAACGTGCTGGGCAACTTCGCGATTTCGATTTCTTCGGCTTCCGCAGGGTAACGGATGTCGATGTTGAACAAAAAACGGTCGAGCTGCGCTTCCGGGAGGGGGTAGGTTCCTTCCGAATCGATTGGATTCTGGGTTGCAAAAACAATGAACGGATCTTCCAAAGTCCGGGTCTGCCCCGAAACCGTCACCTCCTGTTCCTGCATCGCCTGCAGCAACGCAGCCTGGGTACGGGGTGAGGTACGGTTGATCTCATCGGCCAGCAGCAGATTGGTGAAAACCGGCCCCGGGATGAAGCGGAAACTCCGGTCAGTGCCGGATTCTTCCAGGATTTCCACTCCGGTGATGTCCGAAGGCATCAGGTCCGGGGTGCATTGGATGCGGTTGAATTTCAGATGAAACAGCTGAGCCAGCGAACGGATCAACAACGTCTTTGCCAACCCCGGGACCCCGGTGATCAG
The DNA here is from genome assembly GCA_001469005.2 of SAR324 cluster bacterium lautmerah10. Taxonomy (GTDB): domain Bacteria; phylum SAR324; class SAR324; order SAR324; family NAC60-12; genus UBA1014. The sequence continues at coordinate 3,992 of LNZD02000057.1, read as the reverse complement.
CACATGCCCGCGGCAGAAAAGGGCCACCACCAGCTGGTCCAGGATTTCCTGCTGGCCGATGATGACTTGTGAAATGGAATCCTTGAATTTGCTGGAAAACTCCAGAAGTTCCTGGTGAAGCTGTTCCGGGTCAGTAACCGCTTCCACGGACTGGCTTTCCGCGTCTTGAGTGAGGTCCATTGAATGTCGGGAAGGTGGATGAATTGATTTTTTCTTAACCGTCAGTCTGGAAGACCTGAACTTGAAAATCAAGGAGAGTCGGAGGTTTGCAAAGTCTTGCACTCGCTTCGCATGACGGGCTAAAGTTTGAACTTTTAACAGCTCAGGTTTCATCCGTTCCCGAAGCAAAAATCTCCATGGTTTCAGAAAACCGCAAAGCATCCGATGTCGCAACCTCCATTCTCCGGGAGCTGGGGGTGGATGAAGCAGAAAAGCAAAAGGCGGAAACATCCGGGCTGGATCCATCGATCTGGGATGAAGACGATGCTTCCTCAACCAAGGAGTCCGATGAAAAACCTCCGGCAGAACCGGTCAAGGAACAGCCGGATTCCCTCAGCCCTTTCCGCAGACAGGCTTTGCGTCTCGGATACCTGGCCTTAACCGGCCTTTGCGGATTCCTGATCCTGCTGCTTGCCGGCGGATATTTGAACCTGATCGACCGTTCCCTCTTTCAGCAATTGCTGAGCAACCGTTTTCACCAGATCGAATTCGAGGGAGACCTCAGAAGCAGGCTGATCCAGAACCGTCTCAACCGGGAACCGCTGGTGGTGCTCGAAGGCGGCCTGCGGAACCTGTTCAACACCGAAGACACGGTGAGTCACGTGCGTCTCAAGGCCCTTGCCTTCGACGAACAGAACAACCTGCTTGAAAGCCGAACCGGATTTGCCGGGATCCTGCTCAATGATGAAGAGCTTAAACGGCTCAGCCGCAGTGAAATCGTACGTCTCTTTGAACGCAAACAGGGGCGTGAGATTCCCAACGAAAACCTGCTGTGGAAACAGGAACTCCCGTTTCAGGCCGTTTTTTTCACCAGCGGGAAAAAGATAAACCGCACATCAGTACAGATCGTAAGTTATCATCGCAACGGTGAAATGGTCTACGTCCGAACCCCGGATTCTGAATCCTGAACCGGAACACACCGGTTACTTACGAAAAAACTCAACCCGCTTTTTCCCTTGGAAATCCTGCATTTTTCCTCGTTTAAAGAAATCGACGAGAAGGAATGGAATGAGCTGACAGAGGATGATTTCCCCTTTCTCGACCATGCCTACCTGCTGGCCATGGAAGAAGGAGGATGCGTTGGGGAAGGAACCGGATGGGAACCGGCGTACCTCGGGGTAAGGGATCAGGGACGTTTGGTCGGTGCCTCTTGTCTTTATGAAAAAACCAACAGTTACGGGGAATACATCTTCGACTGGGAATGGGCCCATGCTTTCGAACGTTACCGGCAGAATTATTATCCCAAGCTGACATCAGCGGTCCCTTTCACCCCGGCTACCGGACGCAAACTGCTGGTGCATCCGGATGCGGATCGGGCTGAAGTGGAAAAAGCCCTGGTGCAGGGCGCGCTGGACAAATCCAGAAACAGCGGAGCAAGTTCCCTCCACTACCTCTTCATCCGTGAAGAGGAAATCCCGGTCTTTGAGTCAATGGGATTTCAAATCCGTCATACCTTCCAGTTTCACTGGCTGAACCAGGATTATCAGGAATTCAATGATTTCCTCGCGCGGCTCAAAAGCAAGCGGCGAAAAGACATTATCCGGGAACGTCGAAAGGTCCGGGAGCAGCAGATCCACATCGAACTGCTGGAGGGAGACGCGATTCAGCCCGAACACATTCAGGTGATGTACGGTTTTTATCTCTCGACCATCGACAAAAAATGGGCAAGTGCCTACCTCACCCTCGATTTTTTCCGGCAGATTCAGACCACCATGCGTGAAAACATGGTGCTGATCATGGCCCGGAACGATCAGGAATGGGTCGCCGGAAGCATCAACTACCGTAAAGGCAATGCCCTCTTCGGACGTTACTGGGGATGCTTCAAGGACTACCGCTTCCTGCACTTCGAACTCTGTTACTACCAGACCATCGAATACGCCATCAACCACCGCCTCGCGCTCTTTGAGGCCGGAGCCCAGGGAAGCCACAAGGTTCAACGGGGCTTCCTTCCGGAAAAAACCTACAGCGCCCACTGGATCGAACATCCTGCCTTCCGAAAAGCCATTTTCGACTTCCTCGACCAGGAACGAAACGCGCTGAAAATCGGCCTCCAGGAATTTGAAAGCAGTCCCTACCGGGAAGAAGACTGATCGGACTCAACCGAATCTTTGTTTTCCAACTTTTTTCAAATCTTCGAAAACAAAATCCTTATGCCTTTTTTCACAATTAAAGAGTACAATCATAAGGCTTGGTCCGGACGTCGGAATTAACGCAAACGACAAGCCGGCACCCCATGCCGATACCCTTGTTCCACCTAATGGCTTTGGAAAATCCAAGCACAGCCAAAGTAATTTACGGTTGAAGCCGTCTTAAACGGGAATGAGCCCTTGACAATTTTATTCTTATATAAGACAAATTATATGTGTTATAAATTCGGCAATTCTGATTCATTTGCTTAATGTTTAAAAACGGATTCGATTTTTCAGACTGGAAAATGAATCTTTTTTGAATTTCATGGAAAAGACAGAATCTCCCAAAAGTCAAAAACCTCTTCGTTTCGCCGGATTCTTTTTCCTGCTTTATCTGGCCAACGTCATCACGGGAAAAGCATCGATGTTTCTCATCGGCAGTCCAAAAGTTTTTCTCAACGACGTGCTTGAGTTTTTAGTCCTTTTAGGAGCATCCGCCTTTTTTGTGATTGCAATTCTGATCAGCGAATTCGAATCAGAGGGTGATCCCAAACAATCTAAAATGGAGATGTGAAAATGCCTGAAAATGAAAAATCGTTCATCGAACAAGAAGAAGCGAAAATGGAACGCCGTCAATTCTTCAAGGTATCGGCAAAATATGGATTCACCACCGCAGTCGTAGCAGCTGCTGGAAGTTCATTGATGTCGGGGAATGCAGTGGCTCAGACCGCGAAAGAAGAAAAAGAGCGCAGAAAGAATGCGAAATACACCATGACCCTTGCTACGGCCTACATCATTGGTGCATCCCGCAGTTATCCGATCATGCAGTTGGATTTCAAGGAAAATGTCCAGAACATGACCAACGGTCAGGTGTATGTGAAGTTGGCCCCGGGCGGACAGTTGGGAGCCGGCGGTGCGCTGGCTCAAAAAGTCCAGCAGGGTACGATTCAGGTTGCCCAGCACTCCCTCAGCAATTTTGCTCCCTTCGCGCCAGTTGTAGATTTAATCAATCTTCCTTATTTCTGCGGAGCCAATCAGAAGTTCATCAACCTTGTGACATCCGATGTATGGCAGAAGGAAGTGAACCCCAAAGTAGAATCAAAGGGTTTCATGCCCCTTTGGTATGTGGTCATCGATCCGAGGGTGGTTGCAGTTCGAAAGGGAGGAAAGGGCCCGATCAAGACCCCTGATGACCTTTCCGGAATTAAGTTCAGGGTTCCGGGATCGAAAATGCTGCAGCAATATTATCGGATGCTTGGAGCAAACCCGACACCTGTGGCATGGGGTGAAACGCCTGCGGCCATCAAGCAGGGGGTTGCTGATGCACTCGATCCTGCAGCCGGAGCCCTTTATGTCTTCGGATTCAAAGATATTTTATCCTGGGTCACCTTTACCCGAGCGGTACCGGATTCTCAGGTTTATTCCTGTAACCTGGAATGGTTCAAGAGTCTTCCCAGTAATGTACAGGATGGAATCAAGTTTGCCAGTGAAGTGACATCACAGCAAAACCTTTCCAAGGTTCCTGCTGCCCGTTCATTTGCAATGGCAGAAATGGCAAAACACAACGTCCAATTCTATTCTCCGACGAAAGACGAATTGGCCCAGTGGGTTGCTAAAGGTGGACATCAGCGTTCCGAATGGAAT
>LNZD02000056.1 GCA_001469005.2 SAR324 cluster bacterium lautmerah10 | reverse complement strand
GTTTATTGAAACTCTTCAACAAAAGAGATTCTTTAAGTCCAAAAAAAGGGATCATCACTTTCCGGGCGCTGAAGGTTTTTCCTAACTGCATGAAAAGTATCAGGGCCGAATGGAAAACCTCCGCCTGATGAACCCGGAGTTTCCAGGATTCCTGAAGCGTTTCCTGAGACAAACTGATAAAATGGTTGACCATTTCTTCAAATGTCGGCCACTCCATTTCTACAGCACCTGAATTTGAATTCAACTGTGGATCATGGATTTGAAGATAAAATCTTCCCAGCGTTTTTGCGTTTCCACCTGTCAGTAGCAGGTCCGTCTCCGAGTCTGAATTTTTAAGAAAATGTCCTGCTTCGTCTTCCAAGTGACCAATGGTTTTCTGGAACAACTCTAAGCTTTTCAAATGCTCCGGCTCGAATTCCCGCAGGCGTAAAGTGCCGATATTCAAGCTGCATTGTCTGAAAACGAAATTCTTGTTCAAAAAAGAAAGTTCCAGGCTGCCTCCTCCTAAATCAGCCACTACCTGCTTGTAAGAGTGTTTTGGTAAAAAAGCACTCAACCCTTCCAACAGCACTGATGCTTCTTCTTTTCCTGAAAGCACATGGACCAATATTCCGCAGTTTCGTTCCAAAGTCTGTAACACTTCCTTCCGGTTTTTCGCATCTCTGAAGGCACTTGTGCCAAAAACCTGAAGAGGGCATGCCCCATAGGGCTCCAACTGATCAAGGAGTTTTTCGAGGATACTGCAAAGTTGGATTTGAAAACTCTCTGATATGTTTCCTTTTGAAAAAACTTCCTGCCCAAGCCGAAAATGAGAACTCCAACTCCGGAGTACCTTTACCGACGAATCATCTTCCTTTTCCCCAAGAATCATCCGAACCGCATTGCTGCCTATTTCAATGACTGCGTAATGTCCCATGTTTAAAAAAAACGGATCTGGATAATCTTTTTAAGACAATGTTTGGAGTTTACCAACGGAAAGATTTTGGAGTTTCTGACAGACTGAATGGAGAAAAAGTGAATTTAGGAAAAAGGTTAATTCAGAAATTTCCTAATCTGTTCTGCCGTCTTCTGGAGTTCCTCAGTCGAGGCATTTTTTCGGTTCCCAAACATCCTGGAGGATCTCTCGGTTCGAGGAATGATATGATAATGAACATGCATCACTTCCTGACCTGCCTGCACACCATTGTTCAGGATCACATTGTAATCCACACCTCCAAACGCAGAAGAAACCGCTTTTGCGATCCTATGTAAAAAAACCATTAGTGATGCCGTATCTTGGGGATCCATATCCTCAAATCGCTCGACTTCCTTCTTGGGTACGATGAGGGTGTGCCCTTCTGCACAGGGCATGATATCCAGAAACGCAATCTCATTTTCTGTTTCATCAATCTTTACCGAAGGAATACTTCCTTCAATGATTTTTGAAAAAATCGAAGCCATCCGCTCTCCTTTCTTCTGTCAAAAAGATATTTTTATTTTATTGCAATTTCAGGAATCTAAAGGCTTTAAGTAGAAGGAATATCGTTTGCTTGAGCAATATCAATTAACACTTAGTCAACGACTCTACTGAAAGTAAGTTTCGTGCCCCCTATTTCAACGAAAGCTTAGTGTCTTTAAATTCTTTCTCAATACGCTTTTGCTATCTGCTCATTCTTTCTGCTTTGACCTTGATCCTTGAGGCAAACTCAGGATTTGGCAATCCCCTGGAAAACTTTCCACATTACCAGATTGAGGTTCATTATCATCACGAGCAGAAACTTCTCGAGGGAAAAATGCAAGTTCGGTACAGCCCGGAATTTTATCCTTCAGGAGAGTTGCTCTTATCCCTGCCGATGAACCGTTTCAGGACCAAGGATCCACGGGGATTGCGCAGGCACCGACTGGTTCCCATCTTTTCTCTGGAACGCTATGAAAATGATCTCGAAGATCCGCTTTTTCCTGAAGGCTTCAGCGAGGGGGGAATCAACGTCCTCTCGGTCAAAGACGCATCCGGTAATAATCTGGATTATCAACTGGAATCCAATCCTGATCTTGAAAAAGGTTATTCTCAACTCCATGGACTACTCAGGGTCACGTTACCTGATCCGCTTGAGGAACCCGAACTGATCATTGAGTTCAAGACCTTTTTGCCTGTTCATACCCTTGAGGGAGGCCTCAATGGGAGCATGATCACCTCAAACTGGCACCCCTCTCTGTTGAACTGGGATGGAAGGCAATGGATCAAAGACGGGAATACCCCCAATCCGGGGACCTGGCAAGTGACATGGAGTTCTTCCAAAGCGGGCACTCTGATCACCAGTCTTTCGGCCCATCAAGAACATCCTGCAGGGGAAAAACTGATTTTGCCTCAGACCCATTTTCCTCTGAAAAGTTTCCCCCTTATTTTCTCTGACCGCTATCAGTTACTGAATCAAGAAGATGATCAAACGGAACCTCAAGGAGAAGCTTTGGAGGATCGAAATGATCCAAAAGATTCTTATCATTTGGAGTCCTTTCATTTCAGCGATTATCCGGACAGGGCCGATTTGATTCATCAATGGGTTTCCAGATTCATTTCATTTACTAAGGAACAATACGGTTTGAAACACCCCTGGGAGAATATCCGGGTTGTTGCAGTAGAAGCGGAGTACGAGCATGTGAAGGTGATCAACAACCTGATCCTGATTCCACTTCCTAACTACAAACGTTCCGGTTTTCTTGACCGGAGGGTGCTTGGACTTGTTTCCTTGTCCCTTGGCCAACTCTGGTTCGGGGAAAAGGTCTGGAATGATGAGGATTTAGAACTTTGGATTTCCAGGGGTATTCCTGCCTTCCTTGGACTTCGTTTCTTCGAACAACATTACGGCAAAGATGCCGGGATCTTCGGTTTTATCGACTGGATGAATCCTCGTTTCCGGGAACACTTCATCGAAGATATGGCACTCAGCAACAATGAGGAAACGGCTCATCCGATTTATGCCTCATTCCAGGCATCGGAAGATCCCAGGCTCCACATGATGCGGGTTACCTACAAAACCGCCATGGTCCTCTCCATGTTGGAATACATGCTCGGCAAGCAAGGATTCCAAAAGGGATTTCAATCCTTCACTGAAAACCATTTTCATAAAATCGGATCACTGAGAAACTTCCAATCTGAATTTGAAGAGGTGTTTAAAGAAAACAATGGATGCATTTCAAATACATCAATTTCTGAGAAAAGGTCTGAACCAATCCAAAATCCATCTAAATCCAAGGTTTGTTTCACCCCTTCGGAACTGGACTGGTTTTTCGACCAATGGTTCCTTCAAGACATGGAGCTTGATTATGCACTTGGAAACCTAAAAACCCAAAAAAAGGAAGGAGGAGATTATCTCACTGAGGTTGAGGTAAAAAAAACAGACCAGGTGAGGATGCCTCTGGAAGTGATGCTCACAACAGAAGATGGAGAAAAGGTTCATCAATTGATCCTTGGCGATCAAAAATCAGAAACCCTCTTTTTCACGACCAAATCCCCTGCGAAAAAAGTATCCCTGGATCCTGATGAACAACTGCTGGAATCGAAAAGAACCAACAATCACTCTTTCAGCTTTCATCGGGTCCGTTTCGCATTTGACTGGAAACGAAAAAGGGAACGGCTTTGGCTTTTAGTGCCAGGAATTTCGAGCAATGCCATCGACGGCAATTCCTACGGATTAGCTGTCAGACATAACTTTGAAGAATATCGCATTCTTGTCATTCCAGGATACGGCAGTAAAAATAAACGTTTCTTATTTCAATTGGATTTGGATAGAAATTTTTCGAGTTTTAAAGGTTTAAGTGGAGGATTAACATTCAAGGAACATGGTGGGATCCGGTCAGATGGATTACGTCTAAATTACAATTCTTTAAGAATATATAACCAAGCTTCCTATTCATTTTCGGCAAGTATCTTCAGAGAAAGGCTTTTTTCAGCCAGCACTGAACAATTGGATGAGGAGGTTGAACAATCGGGAAAAAACAATATCTTTACCTTGGCTCACCAAGCTTTGGTTCCCTTTGATGAAAAATACCTTTTGCAATGGAGTTTGAACAACGAACAGCCATCTCAGGAATTGGAAACAGATTTTCACTACAGCAAATCATCTGGAAGCATCAGTCAAACCCTTCATGTGGGGCATCGAAAATGGTTCGTCTTGTCCATGGCTTATGGAACCATCGGAGGGACCCCACCACTGCAGAAAAAATTTCAGTTGGGAAGTCCCTTAACTTTGAGAGGGTTTCCTCAAACGATCAAACTGATGTACGATCATCTTGCTTTGGCTTCACTTGATTTTAAGTTTCCTCTTTTTCATGCACCTTTTTGGGGAGATGTCAGTGCAACAAACATCCAGGGAGTGCTTTTCTACGATCAGGGAAAGGGTTGGTCATCCCCTTTGACCCAAGAAAAAGCTCCATCAAGAGAGGATGCTGGATTTGGCATCGAGTGGGTGGTTGACACGGTTTCATTATTCCAGGTGCCTATCAAATTCGAAGTCGCTTATCCTCTGAATGATCCTGATTATGAAAAACCTCAGATCATTCTGCTCGGCACGCTGAGTTGGTAACAAAGACGAATTCCATCCTGTCCTTTCCAGGGAAAAAGTTTTCACCCAGGAAAACGCTAATCATTCCTCCTACTGAAATCCTATTTCCATTCTCTTTTCCGCGTTTCCTGAGCCAAGGGATGTTTGTTTGAGTACCAGTTTGTCTTCCTTAATCTCAAATACTTCAAAGTCCTCAAGCCATTCTCCCTGCTGTACCCAGAATTCCTGATCCTTCACCCGAACCAATGCAAAAGTGCCTGAAGAAGTCTGAAGAATATCTAACAATTTAATGTAAATATCCGAAGCAGATTGCTTTGATGTTAACTCTGGATTTACTTTCTCAGATTGTTGAGTTTCCTTAGAGTTGAAATGTTGAAGAGGCTCCTTTGGAAAAGATTCAATTTCCAACAAAGACGCAAAAGGGTTGTAATTTTTTTTCGTAACAAAACGGGTTTGAACACCTGCAGCAAGAACCGATTCGATGATTAAGCTCATGATGATTCCCTGTAAAATGAAAAAAAGAATCAGAATCGAACTTTTGGAAAAAACAAAAACCAATTTCAGGTCGATATGATCAAGATTGCTCATCTCCGATAACCTGAGTCAGTTCCAGTTCAATACTCAAAAAAGGATTAGGTGAATCGACATTGAGGTTTTGAAGTTGAAGCCGGGAGATCAAGAAAGGCTCATCCAGTGCTCTAAGTGCTTCTAGAAAATCCTGGATTCCCTTGAAGTGACCCTCTGCGATAAATGAAACCTTCCAGGTTTGGGAAGCGCGTGAATTTTCCTGATGAAAATCTTCTTGCTCGAGTTCCAAACTGTTTTGCTGGAACAATTCACGTATTCGAACACTGAGGGATTCTGCATCAACTTTGATGAGAGGTAGGGTCCTGGATTCATCTACCAGCAACTTTCTCTGTTTTTCTAGGGTCTCCCAAGTGAGGCCAACAGTTTCAGACGAATTCAATTCAGCTTTAAATTGCTGAATCTGGTCTTCTAATCGCTCCTCCTTTTCCCAACGGTCTCTGAAGAGACCATGATACAGGAGCAGACAAAAAAGAAGGATCAGCAATACCGTGAGGAGGACTTGTTTCCGTTCTGGCAGTTGTGTTTCCTGGAATTGAAAAAGCCGATTCTTAAAATCAATCATTTCCATCGATTCTCTCATGGAAACCAAAGAACGGGGCAAAGGGTTACAGTCTCTTAATTCATTTTCTTGAGACGTAACCTGTAAAAAATGAAAACGCTAAAACCAAGTAAAATCAGTAAGACAACCATGATGTAAGAATAATCCAGGAAGTTCACTGGAACCCCAGAAATAGTCAGTTCCAATGTTCCGGTATCCAGTTCTTTCCCTTGCCAACTGGTAAAAACGGTTTGGTGAAGTTTCTGGTCTCCAATGTATTTCAGTTGGGAAGAAGAGACTTCAAGCAGTCCCACCGGGGTGAAAATCCTGACCTTCTCCAAGGAGTTTCCAAAAGATTTGGTCAGAACGGTTTGTCCCAGAAAAGAGGAAATCGAGTATTGAAAAATCAGTTGGCTGTTTCCAGGAGGAAAGATCCTCATAATTTCCAAGAAATGTTCTCCCAAACGGAAGTCACTGCTGCTTTGTCCTGTTTCGTCCGCCATGCTGAAGTCAGAAATATCCTTGGGGAGATTGATTCGGTATCCAGAATTAACACTGTCGATTAAATCTCTGGAAGGATTATTAATCTCCCAGACTTCAGTCACCCTCACCTTGCCTAAATCCCGTTCCAGAATCAGGGAAGCTTTTTCCAGTTCCAGTAACTCTACCTTCTGAGATATTCCTGGAACCTGAACCTCAACCTGGTAGCTTGAATCCTGATCATTCAAGAAAACAACATTGGACTGGTGAAGTCTGCCTTCAACTCGAGTTCCAATTCGATACGCGGCACGTAGGTCTCTTGGGACCTCAAGAATCCTGAAACTGCCATCCGGTTGACTTTTGACCCGGGCTTGAGGGCCTGTGGTTGTGATTTCTCCCTGCTCATTGACAACAAATTTGAGCAGGACCACGTCCAATCCTCCTTCAGGGATTTTGACTTTTTCAGGAACGAGAATCTTTCCTGAAATCTCAACGGATTCAGTAGAAAATGCACATAAAGGTTGAAGGGTAAGGTATTCTTCAAAACTATTGATTCATCGATTTCAGGTAGTCCTCAATTTCCCGGGCCCGTTCTTTGGCAGTATTGTAATACTCCTGAACCTCTTTGGCAGGCTTCTTTTTTGAAGCAAATCGGTAATGTTTCAAAGCCAGTTTCCAGTTTTCACGGAAGTGGTAGAGGGTTCCAAGTTCATAATGGATAAGAACGTACCAGGATGAAGAAGTCGGTATTTTTCTTCCTGCCGCTTCTCGGATCCTTTTCAGGGCAGCTTCATCATTTCCAGTCTGCCGGTCGAGTTGATAAATCCAGTAGACTGCCTGCAGTTCGCTCTTACTGGCACCACCTCCATCGGCGCGTAGTAGCCAGGTTCTCGCCTGTTTGGGTTGTTTGAGATGGGTCAATCGGTGATACCCAATCTGAAATGCAAAGTATCTTAGCTCCTTACTCCTTTTTTTCTGGTTCTTCAGCGTCTCATAACCTGCTTCATAAACCCTGGCAAGATGATGGTAGTTTTTCTCTCGCAGATAGAGGCTTTCCAGTTGATTCACCACATATAATCTTTGATCAACATTTTTGAGAGGAATCTTCTCCAATGCTTTCTCATAATACCCTTTGGCCCTTCGACGCCCTCCAAGTTTTTCTGCGGCCTCTCCCTGGTCAAGCAGAGCCTGAATGGTTTCAGCAGATTTTTTCTGGTATCTTCCAAGTGCAGCATAAGCTGCAAGAATGCCGTCCCATTTGCTTTTTCCTTTTTTCTGTTTTTCCGCGTAGAGCAAAACATTGAAATTTTCTTCATCCAGTTTACGTTTACCAGTTTTCAGTTCCGCATAAATCTGGCTGGTTATTTCCTTCCATTTTTTCTTTTCGATCTTCTGTTGCAGACTTTCCTGGGAAAGAAAGTTTTGGATTTCCTGCTGTTTCTTTTTTTCTTCTGCATTACGCGGGGTCAGTTCAAGAGCTTTGCGGTAAAAGGACCTGGAAAGTTTAATTTTCCCAAGTTTTTCTGCAGCCTGCGCTCTGTAAAGCAAGGCATCGAGGCTGTTTGCCTTTTGCGGCGATTCCTCTTCAAGGAGAGTGTAGGCACTTAAAATTCCAGCCCAATTCTCTTGCTCCGATTCAGCACTGATGAGCAATTCAAAATTTTCATCATCGAGCTGGATCAAGCCTGAATCGAGCTGTTCCCTAAGGACTCGTGAAACTCCCTTCCAATTGTTTTGGTTGAGTTCTTTTTGGAGTCCGTCTTCCGCCAGATAATTTCGAATCGATTCCTGCTGCTCACGTTCATTTTCATCAGCAGGTTTCAACTTCAGCAAAGCTCGATAATATTGTTGAACCAAAGCGGGCTTCCCGATTTGATCTGCAAGTTGTGCCTGGTGGACAAGAGCATTAAAGCTCCCTGCGCGTTTCGGATCACTTCTGCGAAGGAGGGCATAGGCCTTTAAAATCCCTTCAGGATTTTCAAGTTTCGTCTCCGCATATATCAATAGATCAAAGGATTTTTGATCCAACTTACGTTTTTTCGCTCCTACCTCTTTATGGATTTGAGCAACAATCCCCTGCCAGTTCTGGTTTTCGATCTTTTTTTGAAGCTGCTCTTCAGAAAGGAATTTTTCAATTTCCTGCTGCCTTCTTCGTTCTTCCTGATTTCGTGGGGCAACTTTGAGAGCCTTGCGATAGAAGGTTCGGGCACGCATCGGTTCATTCAGTTTTTCCGCTGCTTCAGCCTGAATCAGGAGTGCTGTAAGGGTATTTACCGAACTTGGATCCCGGCTTTTTTTCAGTTCAAAAGCACTCAACACCCCGGACCAGTTCTTTTGCTGAGTCTCAGCATACACCAGAAGGTCAAAATTTTTCTGGTTCAGGGGACGTAAACCGGATTGACTTTCGGAACGGATCTGTTTTGAAATTCCTGCCCAGTCCTCAGCCTGGATTTTTTCTTGTAAATCTCCTTCTGAGAGGAAGCTCAGGATTTCTTTCTGTTTTTTTCTCTCCTCTAAATTTTTTGCAGGAATCTTGAGCGCTTTTTCATAAAATGTCCTGGATTTTTCAGATTGTTTGATGCGTTCTGCAGCTTCTGCCTGCAGCATCAGATCGGTCACGGATTCTGCAGAATAAGGATTCTTTTGTCTTTTCAGTTCATAGGCATCCAGAATACCGGACCAATTTTCCTGCCTTTTTTCCGCATTGAGTAGGATTTCGAATAGCTCACCATCGAGTTTTCTTTCTCCATTCTCAATTTCCTTACGAATCTGAAGGGCAACCCCGGACCAATTAGAAGCCTCGACTTTTTCGGAGAGTTCACTATCTGAGAGAAAACGTCGAACCTGCTGCTGCTGAACTTGTTCCTGCTCACTTGCCGGTTTGAGGGCCAACACCTTGAGGTAAAGTGTTTTTTCAAGTTCTTGATTGCCCATTTTTCCGGCCGCCTCAGCCTGACGCATCAAAGCCCTCTGCGTCACTGCGCGCTTCGGGTATTTATTCCTGAGTAAGGCATAAGCAGAAAGCACCCCCTCCCAATTCTCGGATTCGGTTTCCGCTGCTTCCAGGTAAGAGAACTGTCTCTCGTCCAATTCGCGGTATCCTTTTTCAACATCCTCCCGAATCTGAAGGGCGACGGCAGTCCAATCTTCATTCTCCAAATTCTTTTTGAGTCTTTTTTCAGAAAGGAAGATCCGCAGAGCCTGCTGCTGATCAGCTTCCTCCTGGGTATTCGGAACCGTATCAAGCGCCTTTTGCTGAAATTCCGCAGCACGCTGAGAGTCTCCAATTTTTTCGGCTGCCTCTGCCTGTTCCAAAAGGGCTGTTACGGTCCTGTTGCGATCAGGATTGTTTTCTGCGATCAATGC
>LNZD02000055.1 GCA_001469005.2 SAR324 cluster bacterium lautmerah10 | reverse complement strand
AGAGTGCTTGAATCAGAGACTTTGAACAGGCTAAAAATAATTATGCTTTACAGGGGTTGTGAAAATTGTAGGTCTGGTTGGAGAGAGCAGACCCGGATGGATCGATACCAAGGAATGGTTAACGGGAAGGAAACTTTGAAAAGGCGAAATCCGGTTAAAAATATCAAGTTGGATGCATCAACAATGTTTCAGGTCAAGATTCTAAAACAAAGTCTTCAGGAGTTTTCGGTATGAACCAATTCCAGGTGTTCCCGGCGGCGTACGAGTTCCAGCTTGATCTCGTGGATATCCTTACGGATGATCTGACGCTGCATCTCGCTGGTAACGGTTTTCTCAAGGGTGGAAAGGTGGGCCTTGAGCAGTTTTTTCAGTAACGAAGTCCTGAGATCTTTCATGATGTATGGGGGCTGATAACCATCCTTCAATTCAAGTCATTTTCAAAAGATATTTTAAGAACCTGCTACAATTTCCATACCAGCCCTTCCTGAAACAGAAACAGGAACCGCTCAAATCAAACCCAATAAATTTCCAAAGGCATGCATGAAAACCAAGAAAACACTGAATTTTAAAGTCCGGAGCCTCAGCGGGCAGGCAGACCTGCAATGCACGGTGGACCAACTGATCATGGCAGGCTGGGTCGGACGCAACCGTGAGGCGCTTCAGGCCCACATCGACGAACTGGCGGAACTCGGCATTCCCGGACCGAAGAATGTCCCGGAATTTTACCCTCTTTCCGTGGATCGTCTTTCCCAGGGTGCATCGATCCAGGTTTCCGGAAAGGATACCAGCGGGGAGGTCGAGTTTTTTCTGGTCCGGCAGGGAGCCGAAACCTACGTCGGTCTCGGTTCAGATCAAACGGACCGTGCTCTTGAAACGAACAGCATCACCCTTTCGAAGCAGATATGCGACAAGGTGCTTTGCTCCACCCTCTGGCCTTTCCAGGAAGTTCAAACGCATTGGGATCGTTTGAGACTGCGGGCCTGGATCGAGGAGGGAGGCGAAGAAGTCCTCTACCAGGAGGGGCTACTCGGGGAAATGCTGGCTCCCGGAGAACTCTTCGAAAAACGTTTCGACGGTGAACTTCCGGAGGGGACGGTTTTGTTCGGCGGCACCATGTCGGTCATCGGCGGAGTCCCCGAAATCCTGGAACGAATCGATCGTAATCTTCCCGAAACGGACGATCCTGATCCATCAGAGGCCGAACGGAGGAAGAACTTTCGACAGGATCTCGATCAACTGCGGGAAACGCTCCAGAAACAGAAGCAGGAATTCCGGATTGAGAGCATCTCCGAAAACGATCCCGAATCATGAAGAGGTTTCAGCTCCTCCTGAAAAGCATCACCCAATTCAGTAGCATTTCATGTAGGCATCATAAAGTGCCTGCCCCTTGAAATCCTTGGAGAGGGTGATTTCGTGGCGTTTGTTGGTCAGGTAAGCATCGATGAATTCGTCAGGAAAATAGGCCAGCAACGTTTCATTTTCCATCAGGTTGCTCAGGCTTTTCTCGAGGGAATCCGGTAAGCGTTCCACTCCCGGTACCGTCAACCCCGAAAGCAGATCATCGGTGGAGTGCATCGGCGGGCAGGGCATCTGCCGGCTCAGTCCTTCGATTCCGGCATAGACCATGGAACTGAGCACCAGGTAAGGGCTGGCACAGGCGTCCGCCGTACGCAGTTCGAAATGGATGTTGGGGCTTCCGGAACCAAGCCGGGTTATGCGGATCGCCGCCCGGCGGTCCATCATGCCGAGATTGTTGAAATATGCCGTCCAGCGGGGAGGGCTGTAGCGTTCCGCGGAAATCAGGCTCGGTGAATTGAAGGCAGTCAGTGAAGGAAGATTGCCGAGGATGCCGGCCAGAAAAGCACCGGCAGGCACGCTGATCCGGGCACCGTCAATCGAGTTCCGTTCCCTGCCCTCCAGGTCCTGCAGACTGAAATGAACATGTAATCCACTGCCGATGGTGACCGAACTGACGATCGGAGAAAAGGTCAGGTGCTCGTTCATCCTTGCCGCGCAATGCCGGCCAATCCCCTTGGCCAACTGCAGTTGGTCTGCAGCCTTCAGCGGATCCAGCTTGGGCAGACTCAATTCATACTGCCCCGGGCCGTTTTCCGGATGGAGGCTTTTGAATTCGATTCCTGCCGAATCCAGGCATTCCGCATAGGCCTTCAAAAAATCCGAGGCTTCACAGAAGGCTTCCAGGGAATTGGTATTGAGCTGGTCTTTCCGGCCGGTGAGGTAGAATTCCTGTTCCAGCCCGACTTCGAGTTGAAGCTGGAAACGGTCCTGTAAAAGGCTCAATGCCGATTCCAGCTGACTCCGCAGGCAGCATTCCCAGGGGAATCCGTCCATCCGCACGATTTTCCCGATCCACCAGTTCTGTTCGATCTCGAGTTTCTCATGGATAAAGGAGACGGGCTCGTTTTCTGCGGGGATCAGCCTCAGTTCCCCGAGGGCGTCATTCTCCACCTTGGCCATCGGCCCGAAGCAGGTCAATGCCGCATTCGCGGGGATCCAGCCGAGACCTTCATCCAGCAACTTTTCCGAGCCCCGCACGGGAACCGACTTCCCTCGCATCCTGCCGGAAAGATCCGAAATCAGAAGCATCACCAGGGGATGACTCATGGAAGATTCCTCAGCATGCTAAGGTTTCCAGATTCAGGTTTTCGGGGAACGTTTCAATTTCAAACCACTCGTTTTTCATCAGAATTCTTTTTTTCAAACAATTCACCACATTGAGGATATAGAGGAATTGGAACACAAATTGAAGCAATTTCTTTTTAAGGTTTTGTATCGAAGCTTGAATGTTCAATGTTTTACGAATTTCTTTCAGACTTTCCCATCCATCAGCAGGGCATGTATTTCGCCCTGGGACTTTTATCGTTCTCGCTGATCCTTACAGGCTGGATTCTTTTCAGCTGTCGGATGCAGGAACAGGAACAGGGCTCGGATCGGGATCAGGAAGATTTCCATGACGAAGCCTCGATTGCGAAACAACTGGAGGAATCCCAGCGGATCGAACAGGAGGCCCGGGATTTTTACTCCAAACCTTCGACGGTGCGCTACCAGCTTTCAGGAATGGAGCGTTTGCGGATTCTGCGAGGTCAGAGCCAGAACCCTGATGAAGATTCCGAGGACATTCCCATCGGTTCGCTTCAAGACCAGGAGGATTCATCAGAAGATGAAGCAAACGCCATCTGGAACCAGGCCGTCATTTCCAGTATTACCTTCCGTAAATCCCCCGAACAGGAAAGCTGAGTCTGCTTCCTGAAAAAGCGTACCTAATCAGATTTTTTTGGTAGATAAAGAACCGTTCCTGATCTTTCAAATTCCGTCTGTTTCAAATATCAGGGAATTCAATTCTTGAAACTTTGAACTGCAGTCGCGATACGCCCGAAGGTCGTCAGCCAGCAGAGAATGCCGAAACCCATCGCCATTTCCGGGAACCATCCCGGGAAGAGGCAGATGAGGAACATGAAAAGGATCGTTTCCGTGCCCTCTGTCAGTCCCCCAAGATAGATAAAAGCCTTGGTTCCATGGGAATCGGATTGCATTTCCCTTTTGGAGGCCATGATCGCGTAGGCCAGAAAACTGGTTCCGGTTCCAACATAGGAAAAGATCAGAAATGATGCCGCCAGGGCATTTTGTTGCGGATCGGCCAGGGCAAATCCAAAAACTACTGCGGAATAAAAAACGAAATCGCAGCAGATGTCCAAAAAACCGCCAAAATCGCTGATCCCGTCCCTGCGGGCGATGGCGCCATCCAAACCGTCAAGGAAACGGTTGACCAAAATCACGACCAACGCGAGAAGGTAGGCCTGATCCCGGAGTAGGGGCAAAACCAGTAGACCCACCAGGAATCCCATCACTGTAACCGCATTGGCCCTGAGCCACTTCGGGACCCAATCCAGCGCAAATTGGTTGAGGGTTGGCTGAATTTGTCTCACCATCCAGCTGTCAATCATGGCAACACTTGTCTTTGTGGTAATCTGTATTGATCCATTCGGGACAGTCGTGAAAAACTTAATAGGACGTTAAAGATTATACCCCTTTTTATCCGAAGGTTGACATCATTCAGATTAACTTGTACTCAAATAGGTTTCCAGAAATAGCCATTCGTTGAGGGAAAATTCACCAAGTTTGTCATGATTCTGCTCGATTCCATCCATCTCTACCCCTGTAAAGGCCTGGCAGGCATCTCCGTAAAGGAGACGAACATTGACGACTTCGGCCCGGAATTCGACCGCCGCTGGATGCTGGTGGACGAAAACAACGAATTCCTGACCCAGCGTCAACTGCCCAAAATGGTGCTCATCCGTCCTGAGATTCAGGGAAAGATGCTTCGATTGAACGCCCCCGGGCAAGCACCCCATGAAATCCCCCTGATGCCTCGATCAGGGACAACAACGGAAGTCAGCATCTTCGGGGAGCAATGCGAAGCCTGGGAAGCTTCAGCGGATTCGGGAAACTGGTTCAGCCAGTTTCTCGGAAGCCCATGCCGGCCTGTCTTCATGCCGGATTCCAGCAGGAGAGACGTCGATCCTGATTTTGCAAAGAATTCCGCAAGGACTTCGTTTACCGATGGATTCCCCTTCCTGTTGATCGGCATCGCATCCTTGGAGGATCTCAACCAAAGACTTGAGGAACCGGTGGAGATGCGCCGTTTCCGCCCGAATCTTGTCATTTCCGGAAGTGAAGCTTTTGAGGAAGACCGAATGAAACGCATCCAAATCGGTGAAATTTCGTTTCAGGTGGCCAAGCCCTGTGGACGGTGCCGGGTCACCACCGTAGACCCGGATCGCGGGGAGTTTTCCGGGAAGGATCCTTTGAAAACCCTGGCAGGCTTCCGTCGCCAAAACGGCGAGGCCCTGTTCGGACAGAACCTGATTCATGAGCAGCAGGGAAGGATCCGGGTTGGAGATTCCCTCAAAATCCTTGAAAACTGAATTTCATGATCCGTTCATTTTTGTTTCAAATTTATCCCTAAAAACAGAATGTCTCAGACGAACCCATTTGAAATCGATCTCGACCGCAGGCCTGCCAATTACCAGCCTCTCACTCCGCTTTCGTTATTGGAACGCTCCGCCGGAATTTATCCGGACAAAACAGCAATCATCCATGGAAGCCAACGCATCACTTACAGGGATTTTTGGCAACGCAGCCTGCGTTTGGCTTCTGCATTGAACCGCAGGGGGATCGGCCGGGGAGATACCGTTTCGGTGATGGCGCCGAACACCCCGCAAATGCTCGAGGCCCATTTTGGAGTGCCGATGTCCGGCGCGGTGCTGAACTCCCTCAATATCCGGCTGGACGGTCCGACCATCGGTCACATCCTGGAGCATGGCGAAGCCAAGATCCTCCTCACCGACACCGAGTTTGCCCCGGTCATCCGGGAAGCACTGGCGGTTTCCGGAAAGGATCTGCTGGTGATCGACATCGACGATCCTGAAGGAGAAGGGGGAGAAAGGCTTGGGGGCCTTGACTATGAAGACTTTTTGAAAGAAGGAACTCCGGATTTCGAATGGATCATGCCTGAAGATGAATGGGACGCCATCAGTTTGAATTATACTTCTGGCACCACAGGAAATCCCAAGGGGGTCGTCTGCCATCACCGGGGAGCCTATCTTGCGGCAATGAGCAACCCGATGATGATCGGGCTCGGAAGCGACTCGGTCTACCTCTGGACCCTGCCGATGTTTCACTGCAACGGCTGGTGCTTCACCTGGGGCGTGAGTGCGATGGGTGCGACCCATGTCTGCTTGAGAAAATTCGACCCGGCGACGGTGTTCCGGCTCATCGAAGAGCACGGAGTGACCCATCAATGCGGCGCCCCCATCATTCTCAACGCGATGGCCCATGCTGCGGAGGAGGTGAAACCAAGCTTCAAATCCAAAGTCGTGATCGCCACCGGCGGAGCGGCTCCTCCCAGCCCTGTGATCGCTGCCCTCGAACCAATGGGTTTTGAAGTGATTCACCTTTACGGCCTGACCGAGGTTTACGGTCCGGCCACCATCTGTGCCTGGCAAAAATCCTGGGATGACCTCGATCTTGAAGGACGTGCCTCCAAGAAAGCACGCCAGGGAGTGGTTTATCCTTCCCTGAATGGGATGCGGATTGGTGATCCGGAAACCCTGGAAGCCGTTCCCGCGGATGGAGAAACCCTGGGAGAACTGATGCTGCGGGGAAACACCGTCATGAAGGGCTACCTCAAAAACCTGGAAGAAAGTGAAAAATCCCTCAAGGACGGGTGGTACCGCACCGGCGATCTCGGGGTGATGCATCCTGACGGCTACATCGAAATCAAGGACCGATCCAAAGACATCATCATTTCAGGTGGAGAAAACATCTCCAGCCTGGAAATCGAAGAAACCCTCTATCGTCACCCCCAGATCCTTGAAGCTGCAGTGGTCGCACGACCTGACGAAAAATGGGGGGAAACCCCATGTGCCTTTGTCACCCTCAAGGACTCGAGTGCGGAAACCAATGCCGAGGAGATTATCCAGTTCTGCCGCGAACACATGGCGCATTATAAAACTCCAAAAACCGTGGTCTTCCTGGAACTTCCCAAAACCTCCACAGGGAAAATTCAGAAACATGTCCTCCGTGAAAAAGCACAGGCTCTGTAGTGACAAAATCCTCTTTCATAGATTGGATCAACTTGTATAGGAATCTCCAGGAATCACCGTGCGAAATTGCTGTTGACCTTTGAAAGATGATTGATAAAGTATTCAAACCTTTATGGATAGGGATTTTATCAATTTCCCTGTTGGCCTTTTCATTTCAAACAGCTTCTGCAGAACCGATCACAGTGGTTTCCTGGGGAGGATCTTACGGCAAAGCACAGGATCGTGCACTCTTCACGGACGCATCCAATCATTCGGGGATTGCCATCAACCGTGAATCGGGAGCCAGCATGACCAAAACCTGTCTCCAGGTTCAATCCGGCTCGGTTACCTGGGACCTTGTGGTCACTGGTTCAGGTGGAGCAGCCGCCGCCGCCGCAGACGG
Organism: SAR324 cluster bacterium lautmerah10; assembly: GCA_001469005.2. GTDB lineage: Bacteria > SAR324 > SAR324 > SAR324 > NAC60-12 > UBA1014. The sequence continues at coordinate 8,333 of LNZD02000055.1, read as the reverse complement.
ATGCCTTGAAAAAATTGATTACAGTGTCGTGGATGTCAGTGATTTTTATCCTGGATTGTATACGGATTACTGTGTGGGCTCCGACGTGTTTGCCACGGTAATGGCATGGAATACTGACAAATATGGAGAGCCTGGAAGTCCCGGTGCTCCCAGTTCCTGGGCCGATTTTTGGGATGTCAAAAAATTCCCCGGAACCCGGGCTTACCGTGCAAATAACGTCGATGGTGCGTTGGAACCAGCCTTGATGGCAGACGGTGTTCCACCCGAAAAAGTCTATGAGGTACTTGCAACCCCTGAAGGAAAGCGACGGGCAATCAACAAGATCCGTGAATTAAAGCCTCATATTGCTGTCTTTTGGGGCTCTGGAGCCCAGCAGGCCCAACTGATGAAGGATGCTGAAGTGGACATGTCCACGGGTTGGAATGGTCGATTCGATAATGCAAAAAAAGATGGTGCCAAAGTTGGATATACTTTTAATCAGGCCCTGCTCGACTATGATTGCTTTGCAATGCCTAAAGGGGCACCCAACAAAGAAGTCGCCATGAGGTTTCTTGCCGAGGTTTCAAAACCTCAGTATCAGGCCAATTTACCTTTTTATATCACCTACGGTCCAACCAACCGTAAGGCTTATGAAATGACAAAGGCGCCAAAAGAATTGATCGAATCGTTGCCTTCTCACCCAAAGAATGTGCCTCTTATGCTGCCGGTCAGCTTGGATTGGTACGCCAAGCATAAGAATGAAGCTTTGGAACTCTACATGGAACTGATGAGCGAATAAGACACGCTTTTCCTGCAGGTGAGATCTTCTCCCTGCAGGAAGTTCCTTTTTCAAAGAAGCAGTCTCTTCATTTGACCAAGTGCCAGGTCCAACCACTGCCCTCCCGATAACCATCCGTGGGCTGACCAAAAAGTTTGGTTCCCTTCACGCCCTCGATTCGGTAGACCTGGATGTGAAAAGCGGGGAATTCCTGACCCTACTCGGTCCCTCCGGTTCAGGTAAAACCACCCTCCTGATGGCGATTGCAGGATTCAACCGTCCTGATTCAGGAAGTATCCTGTTCGGAGAGAAGGAAATGATCCTTGCTCCTCCCCACCTCAGGGAAGTCGGAATGGTTTTTCAGAACTATGCACTTTTTCCGCACATGTCCGTTGCTGAAAACGTTGCTTTTCCGCTTAAACTGCGAAAGATCGCCAAAGCTGAATGCGAACAAAGGGTGGAAGAAGCCCTGAATACAGTCCAGTTGTCCGAACTCGGCAACAGAAGAATTGATCAACTCTCGGGAGGACAAAGACAAAGGGTTGCCCTGGCTAGGGCATTCGTGTTCCAACCAAGAATCCTTTTGATGGATGAACCCCTCTCGGCTTTGGACAAAAAACTACGGGAGCAGATGCAGATTGAGTTGAAGCACCTGCATCGAAAACTTGGAGTGACCACCGTTTATGTGACTCATGATCAGCGTGAAGCCCTGACGATGTCGGACCGAATAGCCGTGATCAATCATGGACGGCTTCAACAGGTTGACACACCGGAAGTGATTTATAACCAGCCTGCAAATTCATTTGTCGCGGATTTTATCGGGGAATCGACCATGCTTCCTCTCAAAACCGAAGAAAACAACCAACTTTATTTTGATCATATCCTGGTTGACTCCGTTCCTGATCAAAAAAGTTCTCAAGATTGGATGCTTGTAGTACGTCCTGAACGCTTGTTTCCATTAAGCCAGGAATCCATAGATTCAGATCAACACCTCATTTTTAAAGGAAAAGTCATCGAATCGGTTTATCAGGGAGAGACGGCCTTTGCCCAGGTCTCGATCAGTGAGGATCATCAACTGACAGTCCGATTTGGAACCGATGCTTCTGCGAGAAAGTTTTTATTGGAGCCCGGAGATTCGATGGAACTCGGATTGAACCGCAAGGACATCATCCTCATTCCAAGATAACCATCTTCACCCCCCTTAAGCAAACGGGAAATGCTGCTCCACGAAAAAGAACTCCGCCGTCAAACTTTTCTGGAACAGTGGAATCTGCTGAGTCTATCATTGCCTTCCATTCTGGTCATCATCTTGATCATCATCGTTCCCGTAGGGTGGCTTTTTTATTTATCCTTTACTGGAAAAGGTGGAGATTTTTCACTGGCCAACTATGAAAAGATGATCACCTACAAATCCTATGCACGGGTATTTATGACCACCTTTCAGGTCAGCTTTCTGACCACTCTGGTCTGTATCCTGATGGGTTATCCTTTGGCCTATTTCATGGCTCAACTCTCGGATCGTATGGCTGCGGTCTGCATGCTTACGGTCCTTCTTCCTTTTTGGACATCGCTTCTGGTCAGAACTTATGCCTGGCTGGTCCTGTTACAAAAAAAGGGCATCCTCAATGATTTTGCAATCGAGATAGGGCTTTGGGAAACTCCGATCAAACTGGTCCACAACCTGACAGGGACCCTGATCGGGATGGCGCATATCATGTTGCCCTTTCTGGTATTACCGCTTTATGGAGCGATGAAGCGTATCGAGAAGGACATGACCCATGCTGCAGCCAACTTGGGCGCAACTCCGATCCAGGTATTCTGGAAAGTGTTCTTTCCACTCTCTCTTCCAGGTTTGGTCGCTGGTTCATTGATCGTCTTTGTACTTTGCCTTGGCTTTTATGTCACCCCTGCAGTGTTAGGAGGAGGAAGGGTGGTGATGGTGGCAACACAGATCACTGCAATTCTTGAAAATCAATTCAACTGGGGAGCCGCCAGTTCCTTGGGGGTGGTGCTTTTGGCTTCCACTTTGTTGATCCTGGTCCTGGCAGCAAGGTTTCTCAAACTTGACCAGGTCCTTTTCGGAAGACATTGAGATGAATTGGTGGAACCGACCTGCCACTGAAACCCAGATCACTCATGGGAAGCGGATTTGGCTCTACACTCTGGCAACAGTGATCATGCTGTTATTGATTGTGCCCACCCTGATCGTGATCCCCATGTCATTTTCAGACTCACAGTATCTCGAATTTCCTCCAAAGAATTGGTCCCTCCGATGGTATTTTGAATATTTTGAGACTTTGAAATGGATGAATGCCACAAAGACTTCATTTCTAATCGGTTTTCTGACCATGCTGGTAGCGACACCATTGGGAACCATGGCAGCCTATGCACTTTATGTTTCCGGACATCCCGCAGCCAAGGCGATTTTTGTTTTACTGATCACTCCGATGATCGTACCGGTGATTCTGATTGCAATTGGTACCTTCTATGCCTTCGGGAGAATCGGGCTTAACAATACCATTGGAGGATTGGTCCTCGCACATACTGCCCTGGCAGCCCCTTTGGTGATGATCATCATCACGGCAGCTTTCCGGACCTATGATATGAACCAGGAACGGGTTGCAAGAAGTTTGGGAGCTTCCAGACTGAAGGCATTCATGGTGATCACTCTGCCCCAGATCCGTTTTTCAGTCATTACTTCTGCATTATTGGCATTTTTAACGTCGTTTGATGAAGTCATCATTTCGATTTTCATTTCCGGTGGAGTCAACGCCACATTGACCAAACACATGTTCAGTGCTCTGAGAGACTTTATCGACCCGACGATTGCGGCCATTTCAACGATCATGGTTCTTATCTCCACGACACTGTTGTTGGCGACTCAGTTTTTAGGAAGCAAATCCACGAAATGAATCCTAATCCCGTCTTTTCCAAAGATTACCAGAGCAAACCCTATTGGTGGGAGAGAACACCAAGGCCTTCTCTGGAACCCATTGAACTCCCCAAAGAAACCGAGGTCCTGGTGGTGGGTTCCGGTTATACCGGTTTGTGCACCTCCTTACAGACTTCACGAAACGGGTTGGAAACCCTGGTGTTGGATGCGGAAGACGCTGGATGGGGCGGGAGTTCGAGAAATGGGGGACAGATCAGTACCAGCCTGAAACCGGGATTTGATGTGCTCTCAGCAAAATTCGGAGCAGAGAAGGCACGTGCGATTTTGAAGGAAGGGATCCGTTCATTGGACTGGATCGGAGAATTCATCGAACAGGAAAAAATCGATTGTGATTTTCAACGAGTAGGACGTTTTTACGGAGCCCATACCCCAAGACAGTTCGGTTTACTGGAAAAGAAAATTGTCAACCAGCCTGAGGGACTCGAAGTTCCCATCGAGCTCATACCCAGGGAGGAGCAGCATAGCGAAATCGGAACGGATTTTTACCATGGAGGCATCGTCCACCCCCACCATGCTTCTCTGGACCCGGCAAGGTTTCATCAGGGACTGCTGGAAGCCGCTTTGAGTTCCGGCGTTTCCATCAAACCTCAGTGTGAGGTGCAGGAAGTTCTTCAGGCTAAAGGACTTTTCCATGTCTCCACAAGTTCCGGAGTGATCAAAGCCAAGAACGTAGTGATTGCCACCAGCGGATACAATCGCAAGACCCCTCCATGGTTCAAACGAAGGATCATCCCGATCGGCAGTTACATCATTGCCACAGAAGAGTTGGACCCGGCACTGGTGGATGAACTGATTCCGAAAAACCGCGTCATCACCGACACCAGAAAACTGGTGGTGTATTACAGGGCCTCACCCGACCGAAAACGGATCCTTTTCGGGGGACGTGTATCTCTCAATGAAACCGATCCCCAAAAAAGTGCCCCGGCCCTCCATCAGCAGTTGGTAACCATTTTTCCTCAGCTTGCCTCAACCCAAGTCAGTCATTCCTGGATGGGGTTCGTCGGTTATACTTTTGATGAAATGCCCCACTCCGGAGAAAAAGACGGGATATATTATTCAATGGGTTATTGCGGTTCCGGGGTTTCCCTCTCGAGTTATTTCGGAACGAGACTCGGACAACGGATTGCCGGGTTGCCCGAAGGTGAAACCCCACTGACTTTGGTCCCGTTCCAGACAAGACCCTTCTATTCAGGGAATCCCTGGTTTCTGGCTCCTTCGATCCTGTTCTACCAGATGAAAGACCGTTACTTCAGTTGACAGTCGATTTCCTCATGCCCGACAAACCAGTAACGGCCATGAATGGCACCGGTCCAAATCCAGATTGCCAGCATGGGATTTTCGAAGGTTAGCATGCGATGTCCTGCAGTTGGAGGATGATGAAAGATCGTGCCCTCTTCAGCCTGGTGGACGTCATCATCAATCTGCCATTCCGCCCGGCCACTCAAAACCAGATACCATTCCTCTGCATCATGGGCATGGGCAGGATAATCAATCCAAGGTGCTTGAAGAAAAAATCCAAGCCTTAAGGAATCATGAAGAAAAAAACCGTCTTGACCGATGATTTCAGTAAAGGAATATCCCTTTTTCATGAATTCCGGAACCCCCCTCGAAGCATCTTGCCAGGAGGCGTTTGCTGACAAATCGTTGACTAAAGATTTCAGGGAATGGGTTGATCCGTTCATGTCCTGGATGGACTGATCCAGTTCTTTTTTGAAATAAGGAGTTTTGGCTTCAAGTTGAGGGTTCGGTGATGGAGGCTGAGAGATCATATCTTGGAGCATCCCTGACAATCCGGGATGATCCACATTTTGGAAATGATGGTTTAATTCAATCAGGAATGTTTGAATCGGAAATTCTGCAGGGTTCATCATTTTACTCAATGTTCACATCTTGAAAATTGCTAAGAATCATCCATGAGTCCAAAATCAGGAAATCCTGAATTCACCGTGATCGGTTCCGGAATCATCGGCATATCCAGCGCATTGGCGCTTCAGAAAGAAGGTTTCAGGGTAACTGTCGTGGACCGGGAAAAACCCGGACAATCGTGTTCTTTTGGAAATGCAGGTGCCATTTCCCCCAGTTCTGCGCTTCCCAATTCTCTTCCGGGGATGATGTTCAAAGTGCCCGGCTGGCTTTTCCGCGAAGATGGTCCCTTGTTCATTCAGTGGCAGTACTTCCCCAAATTGATCCCTTGGCTGATACGTTTCCTGAACAGTGCCAACTGGGACAAAGTGGACGAGACAACATCATCCCTCCTTGCTCTCCATGCAAGTTGTTTCCGCCTTTATCAGGATCTGGTCAAAGAAATTGGAGCCGAAGACCTGATTGTGGAATCACCGGTCATCCACCTCTATAAAAAAGAGGAAGATTTCAAGGGTGCCCTGAGCATATGGAAAATCCTCAAAGACAAGGGTATCGAATTTGAGGAACTGGATGAACCTCTTGTCCGGGAAAAGGAGCCCAATCTGTCATCCGATTATCAATTCGGGGTACTCTTCCGAAACTCGGGATTCAGTTCCAATCCCTTCCGGCTGGTGGAAAAAATGTCCGAACGTTTTCTGAGTGATGGAGGGGAATTCATTCATGAATCCGTACAAAACATCAAACCAGGAGAGCAGGAAAATATCACACTCAAACTGGAAAACCGGGAAATCCAGTCGGAACGGGTGTTGGTTGCCGCAGGAGCGTGGTCCCACCAGTTAGCCTCACAACTCGGAGTGAAGATCCCCTTGGAAACCGAACGTGGATATCATGTGACTTTGAATTCCAAGGAAGGAGGGCCTCAAAATATTGTCATGGAAGCCGCACATAAATTCATGGCAACGCCAATGGAGATGGGAGTCCGTTTTGCCGGAACAGCAGAATTTGCAGGTCTCAAAACCCCTGCCAATCAGACTCGTGCTGAAATCCTCCTCAAACTCGGGAAAAAGATGTATCCCCAACTTGAAGATGGAGAAAGCTCCGACTGGATGGGACACCGCCCGAGCCTTCCGGATTCGCGCCCGGTGATCGACTTCTGTCCTAACAACAAAAAGATCATCTTTGCCTTTGGACATGGTCATCGTGGATTGATCGGTGCGCCAATGACCGCCCAACTGGTGGCGGAGCTGGCATCTGGGAGGCAACCCTCCATCGATATTTCTGCATTCAACTCCACACGTTTTTGAAGAAAAAAACTTCATTCAAATTGAATGAAAAATTAGAGACGGTTAAACCTTCAAGGTTGAAACGGTTGCTCCATTCCATTGACCTTAGCCTCACATGCCAAAAACTTGTCTAGGAAGGTTCAAAACCATTGATCTGCTCTGGGTAATCTAAAGGGCCACAAGTCGATACGTCGGAATCCTAACCTGATCAAGATGGAGGAGTTGGATGCTTAGGGACAAGGACTTCAGATATGGTTGGTCTCACCTTATGTTAAAAATAACTATAGAAGACTGAATTATGGTGACTAAACTTTAAATCTTCTTAGTTCTTCAAAACAAAAAAAGTAGGTTTATCTCTATCTTTGTCACAGATTTTAAATAACAACTATTCTAGATAAAAAAGGCATTGATTTAGTTCACCAGTACCTTGCTCCCTGTTTTTTTAGTTCTTTTTGAATTAATAGCGGATCCAAATCCAACAAGTCTTTGTTCAGCTTGACTGAAATTGCTGCAGCAATGCCTGCTCCTTGACCAGATACTGCGCAACAGGCCATGTTTCTCGTTGCAGCATGACTTATTCTATCACCACCCGTTGATCTTCCGGAAACCAGAAGATGCTTAATTTTCTTAGGGACTATGTTTCTGTAGGGTATCTGAAAGTATCTACCTGTGGTTGGTAAAATAAGAATCCCATACCCATCAATGAATTCTGGGAATATCCCTATCGAGTCATCAAATCTACCCTGATTTCTTACATCGCTTTCAGTCATATCGTATAAACATTCAACCTTTCTTGTATCTCTGATTCCAATAGACATTCCAAAATTTCTTAAACGGATGTCTTTGCAGCCAGGAGTATAATTGCGCAATGCTTCGATAGCTAACCTAACCTGTTTTCTGCCCTCAATTTCATAATCTGTGAGACTATCTGCGTCAGTTCCATCACATCCATCCAAATGGATAAGATTCATGTAGGTCAACTCACCAGAGTCATGTATCGCTCCCCACGTCCCTGCAATGGTATTTAAATGAGGTGGAATAAGTCCCTCCTTGATGGCTTTTTCAAAAGGTTTTTTCAGAAATGGCGAAAACATTTCATCTTCTTTTCCTGAAGTTTCAATATTCCATTCACCTCCTCCACTCCAATCACTATATGTTTGGGGGTCAGATTTGACTCCTTCAATAAACTTAGTTTTATTAACACCTGCTACATGAAACATCACGGATGCTGCCATCATCTCTTCGGTTGGAGTTTTATGGCAGAGGCCTCCTGCTCGAAAAGTGACGTCTGCATCTCCTGTTGCGTCAATCACTCTTTTCGCAAGAATTGCTTCTCTCCCTGATTTAGATTCTGTGATGATTCCCTTGATTGTATCTCCCTCCATCACTGGAGCTACAAAGGATCTATGAAGCATGGGATAAAGATTTGCTTCATCTGAAACCAATTGATCCGCTACAAGTTTGAAACCCTCTGAAT
>LNZD02000054.1:16120-40854 GCA_001469005.2 SAR324 cluster bacterium lautmerah10 | reverse complement strand
CACTTATGCTTTCATGCAGGCAGTCGGTATGGTCAATGACCATACAACAATCTGTTTTCGTCATTCGGAGTTGAAAAATTGATCCATAGGATTGAGTTTTTTTAGTAGATGAGTCTGGTTTACATTCAGAAACGAATAACTTGGTAACGATTCCCGATTTATCCAATGATGCCTGAACCCTATCTATATGAAGACTTCGCCTTACGCAGGGCGATGAGTTCCAATCTTGTAGGATTCTGCAGACATTTACGGAATCAGGGTTTACTTTCCGGGCTCGGGGAACAAATGGATGCCCTCCGTGCACTTGACCAAATCCCACTCAGGGAAGAGGAACCTTTTCGAATGGCCCTGAGAACCAGTCTGGCGAAAAGCTCCCGGGAACAGGAAATCTTTGACGAACATTTCCGCAAATTCTGGTATGTCTGGGAAAGTTCCGAAGAATTTTACCGCAAACCTCCCGGAGAGGAAGAGGAGGAACGCGCCAAAATTCGGGTCATCGATGAACGTCAGCAAAAACCCACCTATCTCTCCATCAATGATTGGATGAATCAGGAATCGGAATCCGAGGAAGTGAAAGAAGCAGCGGGGTACAGCCCTTTTGAAGTGGACACCGAACGGGATTTTAGTCAATTCGGAAGCGAGGAATTGCAGGATGTGATCACTTTGATCAACGAGATCGGCAAACGCCTGGCAACCCGTTTCAGTCGCAGGATGAGACATTCAAAAAGACATGGCCCCATGGACCTCAGACGGACGATGCGCCAAAGTTTAAGACGTGGAGGAGACCTGCTAGACCTAATGCACCGAAGGCGTAGGCGGCAACGTCTGAAACTTGTTTTGATCTGTGATGTAAGTAAATCGATGGATCTCTACAGTCGTTTTCTGATCCAGTTCATCTATGCCTTCCAAACCGTTTATCGACGTATTGAAACCTTCGTTTTCAGCACCTCCTTGCACCGGATCACCGGTCAACTCAAAGAGCAATCCATGGACGAAGCGGTTGCAAGGCTTTCTGAAAATGTCCCTGACTGGTCGGGAGGAACTAAAATTGGAGCCTCATTGAAACAATTTGTAGATGATTTTTCTTTGAAAGTCGTTGATCCGGCAACCGTCGTACTGGTCATCAGTGATGGGTGGGATACAGGAGAAGTGGAACTGCTTTCTGAAAGTATGGCGCATTTGAAAAGATCATCACGGTCATTGATCTGGTTAAATCCTCTCAAAGGAAGTCCGGATTATGAACCCACAACCCGGGGAATGCAGGCAGCACTGCCTCACCTCGACCTGTTCGCTTCAGCACATAATCTGAACAGTCTCAGAAATTTGATTCGGGAACTGATGCAGTTTCAGAGAAGTTGACCTGCAAGGAGGAAAGATGAAATTCCAGACCAGCATTGAAACCTGGGCTATTCAACCCCATAGATTTTTACAGGCATTTAGCCAACCGGGGAATCAGGAACATCAACTGTGGTCTGAACTGTGCCGGATTTCACTGGAAAGAAAACAGGACCCCCTTAAAATTTCAATGGAAGAACTGGTTTCTTTATCTCAACTCGATGAAGGGCAGATCCGTGAATTGTTTTCCATGGCCGTTCGAAACGGCAGTGTGGAAAAACACTCTTCAGATAATGGTTGATCTGATTAATTTGATGAGACCTGACTGAAGTATCTTTGTTTGGAGGAATTCATGCACTGCGTGAAATGACTTCTTTTGATGGCTCTCCCCGAAGCTCAAGAATCTTATTTAGAACAGATTTCAACTCCGGTGCAGTGAGAGATGAGATTGACTCCCTTGGTTCTTCCAACACCTCTTCAACAAAAATCAGTTGTTGTTCATCACTGAGAAAACCCAAGTGCTTGAGTTGTTGCTGAAGCGCTAGTTCAATCCGTTGGCGCAGAAAATCCGGTTTTGGAGTTTCGGGATTGATCTCTCCATGAACAGGTTTTTCTTCCTCATTATTTTCTGAGAAATCAACTTCCGGCACTGGTTTTCCCGAATCTTTGTCCTGAATCTCTACTGGTTCATCCCGGTTGCTGATTCTTTCGACTTTCCAATCTTCTTCTGCATCAGAAAGTTCGGGAGTTTCCCCAACTTCCATGCCCTTTAACGGCAAGGATTCATCAAATTCTGGAAGGTTCTCCTGGGGGACATCCAGTTTCCTGGTCCCTCTGCGACTGATGTCAAGAAAGACGATGAAACCGGTGATCAAAAGACTAATCAGGCAAAATCCTAAAAGTACTAAATCCATTTTTTGAAATCATTAAAAATGTGTTTTTTAAAAGTTCTGCATGAAGCAGACCAAAAGTGATGCATTTTGCCCTAAATCCTACTCCTGCTGGCGTTTGGAAAAACAAAAAAGCCATTGTTATTAAACTGTTTTGGGTTATAAAAAACTCTCATTTTAAACCGGAAAGTTAAACCTATTTTCTGGCATTGAAATTGTATTAACTTTTGGGCGTTCGTGTATGAACCAAGATTCATTTAAAAAACATGTTCATTAGATTACGACAACCAAGCTATTCAAAGAAGATGATTTTCAGGCTTCTGATTCTAATACTTTTATTTCTGCTCCCCATGGATTTGTGGGCGGTCAGGGTGAAAGACATCGCATCGCTCCGGGGTGCCCGTGACAACCAATTGATCGGCTTCGGCATCGTCGTCGGTTTGGACGGAACCGGAGATTCGGCCGAGAGCCTGCTTTCAAGAAAACCGATCATCAATGCCCTCGAACGGATCGGAATCAGCCTTGACAGTGCAGACATTGCCGGGCGAAGTCTTGCCGCGGTCTGGCTGACTGCGACCCTTCCTCCCTTTGCAAAATCCGGACAGCGTTTGGATGTGACTGCGGCCACCATCGGTGATTCCATTTCACTCAGGGGCGGAGTTTTGATCATGACGCCCTTACGGGGCCCGAACAGACTGGTCTACGCAGTCGCTCAAGGACCGATAGCCGGCATCCCCAGAGGAGTCAGTCGGGCTGATGCATTGCCTGCAGAAGAGTTAGCTAATCTGCCGATTGGCCAAAGGATGGTTGCTTCCGTCGGTACGATTCCCGGAGGCGCCATTGTTGAACGTGAAATCAATCTTAACTTGAACAGTCGCGCCAGGCTATACATGAACCTGCGTTCACCGGACTTCACCACCGCCTTCCGGTTGGCGAAACTGATCAACCAGACCCTGGGAATCCGCAGCGCCCGAGCCAAGGATGCAGGAACCGTCGAAATATCAGTACCCGACAGTTACCTTGGAAACACGGTTGAATTGGTATCCTACATTGAAAACCTAGAGATCTCTCCTGACAATACAGCCCAGGTGGTGCTCGATGAACGTTCAGGAACCGTGGTCATGGGCGGAAGCGTTCGTATTTCTCCAATTGCGATCTCCCAGAACGGGCTGAGCATGCAGGTTAAGCTTCCGACTCCTGAACAGCAGGAAGGTGCAGAAAACCAGGCTGCAGCCGATGCAAACACCCTTCGTTCGGATGTATTCATGCTCAAAGGCGGTGCTGACCTGAAAGAAATCGTAGACGGTTTCAACAAAATCGGTGCTTCAAGCCGAGATCTCATCGAAGTGCTCAAATCGGTTAAGGCCGCAGGTGCACTGCATGCCGACCTTGTCATCCGATAAAACACATGAATCCCATTAGCGCAAACACCCCAAAACTAGGGGACTTGCTTTCCAGACAACGATTGGAACGGATTGAACAGCGGCTTCCTGGCAATGGCTCGGAAGGAGCGAAGTTGCGTGAAGCCGCGAATGAGTTCGAAGTCCTCCTGCTTCAACAAATGATGAAGTCCATGCGATCTGCAGGATTTGAATCAGGGCTGGTAAAAAAGTCCGAAGGCGAGAAAGTCTTTCAGGGCATGCTCGATGAGCAGTATGCACGACTCAGCACGCATTCTAAGGGAATGGGACTGGCTGATATGATCTATAAGGAATACCGTTCCCATCTGAAAAAATGATCGATAAATTCCTTCAAGTTTTTCCCTCTAATGCCGATGTATATGACAGGAACGTTAAATCTTCTGGTTTTCCAGGGCCATTCATTCCTGGAAAACGGAGATCGACGGACCTCGGATGGACATGGAAGATCCATCCGTCGAAAGCAGTTATCACCGCACCTCGCTCCGGCGGGTGGCCAAACGATAAACTGGTTTCGAAGTCCTATAAACCAGGCTTCCCTGAAGAAGGGTGCTTGCTTCCGGCATGGGTCAGGAGTATGCTGAACCGTAAGCCGGGATGCGGTATTCGCTTCCGGAAACGAAGCCATACAGCCTAAAGAGGTGGTTATGAAGGTCACAGGCCAACAACCCGCAGTTCTCCAGGATATTAAAGGAGGGCAGCGGAAAGAAGCCGATCAGGCCCATCTCAAAGATGGTCCTCCATCGGCCGATGATTCGGTGAAGACTTCGTCTTTCGCCATGGATAAGTTGAAACTCCGCATTTCTGCGGAACCTGAAGTACGCTCTGAGAAGGTGGCCGAACTCAAGGCCAAGATCAAGAGCGGTGAATACCAGGTGGATCCCCAGAAGCTGGCAGGCAGCATGCTGCTTGACTCACTTCGGGAGGATACCGTTTGAAGACGGTCCTTCCCCGGAATCATCTTCGGTTCGTCCTTTTTGAGGAGGACTGGAGATTTTCCGGGGGATCTTCCCTCATCAAGAAAGGCCATGAACGCCCAGCTTGAAGAACTGCTTTCCATCCTGCAGCAGGAAACGGAGCTCCATGAAAAGCTTCTGCAACTGCTTCAGGAGGAAGCAGAGGGTTTTGGAAACCTGAGTGCGTCCAAGATGTTGAAGCTGCAAAGTCTCAAACTGCAGCAGACACGTCTGATCGCAAAGCTGGAAACTCGGCGGATTGCCGTGGTGGATGGAATGTCCGGAGATTTTGAAGAGACCTCCGATTCACTCACCTTGAGCAGTATCATCCGTCAGGTATCGCAGGAATGGGCCACCCCCCTCCAAGCGTGCTTCGACCGTTTAAAAGAATTGATTGCTGAAATCCGGAATTCTGCCCAGAACAACGGGGAAGAATCTGCTTCCCGTTTGAAATCGGTGGAAACCTCTCTGCATTTTATTTCTAAATTGCAGGGGAACCAGCAGCTTTATTCCGGAACCGGCCAGCTTCATCCGGCTGGGAGCAAAATATCCCGGGCCTCGGTTTAGGTTCGGAAATACGGTTGTAGAAATTAAAAACACGCTGTTGACATGCCGTCACTGAACAGCTCCCTCAACATGGGTCAGCGCGCCCTTTCAATGAATCAGCGCGCGATGCATACGTCGGGGCACAACATTGCCAATCAGCAGACCGAAGGTTTTTCACGCCAACAGGTCACCACCCAGTCCGCTCCTGCAGATCCCCTGGGATTGGGACGCGGTGCGGAAGCCCAACCGACAACCAGGGTTTTTGACCATTTCATCCAGAAAAAAATCCTCCAGGAAAATCCACGAACCGGTGTTTTTCATACCCGTGAGGATTATCTGAACAAGATCGAAATGCTGCTCAACGAACTGGAAGGGAATGGACTGAATCAGGCAATGAATGACTATTGGAATGCCTGGAGTCAGTTGTCGAGCCAACCTGAATCCGATGCAGCCAGATCCCAACTGCGTGAAGTCGGAGATGTCCTCGCACGCCGTTTCCGGGAACTCCATGGACGTTTTACCGAGCTGAGACAAGAAATCAATGGACGCCTCCAGCAAACCATCAACCAGATCAATGAACTGGGACTCAAGATTACCGAATTCAACCGTCAGATCCTGACTTACGAATCCGGTCAACGAAATGCCAACGACCTCAGGGATGCTCGGGACCATGCCATCGAGGAACTGTCAAAACTGGTCGATGTCAATTCCTATGAAGACCGCAACGGGAATGTCACCGTGATCATCGGCAGGGACTGGACGTTGGTACAGAGTCGGAATTTTTTCCCCCTCGAGGCAAGCATGAAGGGTGGAGAAACCGGAATGATGAGCATCGATGGAGTCGCTACCCATGACAGCCGCAGGGATCTGACCCAGATTTTCCGTGAAGGAGAAATGACGGAACTGCTCCGTATGCGCGATGAAACGATTGTCGATTATATGCATCAGATCGACGAACTCGCTTTTTCCATTGCCGGTGAAGTCAATCGCCTGCATGCCACCGGGACCGGACTGAATTCTGCGGTAGACATGATGAAAAGCACATTTGGCCTAAGACACCAGGCCATGAACGAACCTCTGCCTTTCATCCGAGACGGGATTTTCCAACTGCATCTCGTCGATCGTGATAACGAAATCCTGGAAACCTATGAGGTGGAAATCCAGGCTGGCGCTGATACCCTTCCGGATATCGTCAGTAGGATCAATCTCACCGTCAATGACCCCCAACTGCTGAATGCCTCCCTCGAGGAAGACGGATCGATGATCCTGCAGTCCGGAGATAACCGGCGATTTATTTTCGGGGAAGACCAAACGGGGGTAACCCAGGTGTTGGGACTCAATGGATTTTTTGAAACCCTCAAGGGTGCAGAAGACATTCGTCTCAGTGACACGATTCAAAAACAACCCAATCATATTTCCAGTGGACGTGACCTGATTCCGGGAGACAACCGGACCGCCCTGGAAATCGCAAAACTTCCGACCAAGCCGATCATGCGTGACGGGACGATGACTTTCGGCGAATTCTTCAGTTCGATCATCACCGACCTCGGTCTCAAGGTTCGTCGTAATCAGTCTGAGATGAAACAGCAGGACAACATGATCCAGCAGTTCAAGGAAATCCGCAGTTCCATCAGTTCGGTCAATATGGATGAAGAACTGACAAACATGGTCCAGTACCAGAAAGCCTATGAGGCTTCCGCGCGCTTTCTTGGAACCGTCGATGAGATGATGGAAACCGTGATCAACATGAAGTAATCGATGCGAGTCACCGAAGTCAGTAAACGTGAACAGGTGCTGGAGAACATCCAGAAAACCTCGGCTCGCCTTCAGGATGCACAGATCCAAATGGCTACCGGACAGAGGATCAATAAGCCTTCTGACGACCCGATCGGCACGGCCAAAATGCAGGACATCGTTTCCACCATGTCCGCACAGGAACAGCACCTTCGCAACATTACCGACAATATCGCCAGTCTCCAGCATGCCGAAAAGGAAATCACTCATATGACGGAACTGCTGGGACGCGCCAAAACCCTGGCAATTTCCCAGTCCGGTTCCGATGCCAACGAAGAATCCCGCATGATGGTGGCACGTGAGTTTGCGGCTCTGAGAGAATCCCTCTTCGATGCAGGAAACTCCAGAAACGGGAAACTCTATCTTTTTTCCGGTCTGAAATCCCTTTCCCCGGCGTTAAAGAAAAATTCGATGATTCAGCCTGCCAAAGTCGAAACCCGTGGGATCATCCAGAAAGACATCCGGGACCTGATCGACATCGATCAATACCGTGCCGTTTTTGAAGGACATTCCAACAATGAGTATCGGCTCAGAATCACCAAGGGAGGCCCATGGGGGCAGGCACGATGCCAGATTTCAGATGATGGAGGAAGAACCTGGGCCAAGGAACAGGTTCTGCGTCCGGTAACTGCGATGTTCAATCCCGATGGCAAGCAGGATGATCTGGTGAAATTGAAATTTTCTGATGAACAGGGATTACTTGGCAATACCATTCCGGGATACTTCGATTTCACCAAGGAAGTCTCCGAAGATGTTGAAGCAGAATCACTGGGATTGGTTTTTCCGGATGGCATGGAGTTCATCGGCAGACCGAATCCTGAGATTTCTTACATTGGCGCAGAAGATAAAAAAGAAGTTTTGATTTCCGACGGCTTAGCCAGTCCTGTCCAGGTTACGGCAAGGGAATTACTGCTTTCTGAGGAAGCGGGGGGAGTGGATGTCTTCTCCATGCTCAGTTCCCTGGAGCGCGCTATGTTGGAAAATGATGGCACCGCCCTTGCACTACGTTTAAAAGAACTGGATCAAGCGCTGGAACAGATCCTCAAACGGCAGGCTGACATTGGCAATACCGTTCGAGAATTTGAAACCGCCATGCAAAAGATCGAGTCACAGAAATTTGAGCAAGAACGGAGATTGTCCGAAATCCGCGATAGTGACTTGGCAGAAACAGTCATTGAAGTCAAAACCGCGGAAGCGAATAATCGGCTCGCCCTCGATACCGGGAGCAAGTTGATTCAGCCGACTTTATCGGATTTCCTCCGTTAATGCTGCCGGAGTTCAGCTAAAGTCAGCGGGCCCGGTTCAACGGAATCAGGTGCCCGTTTTAAATTAGTTAAAAACGGCAGGCCTGATAAATACGCATCAGGCAAAAGAATGCTGATACTGACAAGGAAGTCGGGTGAGAGCATCACGATTGGTGATGATGTCAAAATTACGGTCATCGAAGTCAAGGGCAAGCAGGTCCGGATTGGAATCGATGCTCCCAGGAATTACATCATCCATCGTGAAGAAGTGTACATCCGTATTCAGGAAGAAAACAAACGGGCAGCAGAAAAAACCCCAGTTTCTTTAAAAGGTTTTAAGGGGCTATTCGGCTGAAACTTAAGGAATTGAAACCATTAAGCAAGAAGCTTAACAACACTAAACCTTGTCGAGTCAAACCATGCTGATTCAAACCACACGATTCGGTGAAGTAGAAATCCAGGATCAGGATATCCTCACCTTCCCCTCAGGAATGCTTGGATTTTCCGCAGAAAGACATTTTGTCATGATTGAGGATGAAATGGGCTCTCCCTTCCATTGGCTTCAGGCAGTAGAAAAACAGGATCTGGCCTTCATCACACTCAATCCTGAAACCGCCGTTTCAGACTTCAGTCTTGACATCACTGTGGACCACATGAAAAAACTGGACACGGATAAAGTGGAAGACTTGAGTGTTCGAGTGATTGTCACCATGGCGAAAAAACTGCAGGATGTAACCATCAACCTGCAAGGACCATTGCTGATCAATTTTGACAAAAAACTCGGTCTGCAGTTTGTTGTTGCTGATGGACGATACAACACCCGTCATCCACTTTTTGGAGACCGGTTGAAACTGGACCAGAAACAGCAGCCAGAAGAAGAGCAACAGCAGGTCATCGCACAAGCTGGTTAAATTCCACACAAAGCCGTGTTGGCTTTTCTGATTTTCTTTTAGCATCAAGTTCTTTCCATTGAAAAAGGTTGGTTTGTCGCCAACCTTCCAACATCCCATCGATTGACACTGTTTTAAAATCTCTTTTGAGATGATCTTTTATCTGGAATTCTTCTTGGAATTCAGGAAATTTCAATGTTCAGGAATTTAACTTCCTGAAACGAATACTTCATCCAGGCATTATATTTTTATTGGAAACAGAAGAAGCTATCCTCAAAGCCTCGGATGTTCGGGTTATCCTCGAAACCCAGGGGTGCTCCTTTGCCTCAGAAGTATGGGAAAAACTCGAGAATTGGATAGAAATCCTGGAAAGACTTAATCGTCGTATCAATCTTGTATCCCGCAAGGAAATCCAAAGAATCTGGGGCAGACACGTGTTGCCCTGTGTTTCTCTCCTACATTTCCGTAATCTTCCCATTGGTGTAGAATGCTGTGATTTTGGAAGCGGAGGAGGCTTCCCTGGAATCCCACTGGCGATCTGCCGGCCCGACCTGAAAATGTTCCTTCTCGATTCGAGACGAAGGAAATGTGATGCTTTGGAAGAAATGGTGAAAAGCCTGGAACTGAAAAATGTGGAAGTATTATGCGGACGCGGAGAAGAACTGGGAAAGACCAGGAAATGGAACAAGCGATTCCCGGTTATTTTCGCCCGTGCGGTGGCATCCCTGGAACAACTTGATATCTGGACACGGGAAATACGGAAGACCGATGCAGAAATCCATGTTTTTAAAGGAGGGGACCTGAAGCAGGAATTTCAAGCACTTCATCAGAACCAACCTCGGGTCAGATGGAACCAAACCCTGCTGGACTTTGAAGAATTCCCTTTTTTAAGTGATAACCAAAAATACATTATCACGTTGAATTTCACATCCAACTAAGGCCTTGATGAAAGTCATATCTGTCAATCTTAACGGCATCCGTTCTGCCTGGAAAAAAGGGTTCCAGGAGTGGCTGAAAAAACAGGATGCCGACGTTACTTGCCTTCAGGAAATCAGGATTCAGGAGGATCAGTTGACTGAAGAAATGAGAAAACCTGATGGAATGACAAGCCATTACCGCTATGCCTTGAAAAAAGGATACGCGGGGGTCGGCATTTTCTCAAAGAACCATCCGGACCGTGTGATCCGGGAATTCGGGTGTCCTGAAATTGATGACGAAGGGAGATTCCTTCAAGCGGATTTCGGTCCTCTTAGTATTGTCTCACTTTACCTTCCTTCCGGGAGCAGTGGTGACGAACGCCAGCAGTTCAAGTATACCGTGATGGATCTCTTCGAAAATTGGCTTGAAGAACGGCGGCAGGACGGACGTGACTACATCATCTGTGGAGACTGGAACATCGCCCACAAACAAATCGATCTGAAAAACTGGAAAAGCAACCAGAAAAATTCAGGATTTCTTCCTGAAGAACGTGAGTGGATGACAAAGGTTTTTGATGAATTGGGATATGTCGACGTCTTCCGGCAACTTAATCAGGAAGCGGAGCAGTATACCTGGTGGTCAAACCGTGGGCAGGCCTGGGCGAAGAACGTAGGGTGGCGACTGGATTACCAAGTTGCATCTCCTGGAATTGCTGAAAAAGCAATAGCGACTTCAATCTTTAAGGACCAACGATTCTCCGATCATGCTCCCCTGATCGTTGAATATGACAACAATCTTTGAAGGAGGTCCCCCTATCCTTCCAGTTTGAAGACCCGGGTAAATACCTTCCTCAGAAATTCTGCATCCTGGACTCCCGTCAGTTTATGGATCCGGGATCCGTCGGGATTGAAAAAAAGCAGGGTGACCCTTCCACTGTCATTCATTTCCGCAAAAATTCGCCCCTCCTGGGTTGTAAGATTGGCGACCAGAAAAGTGACCCTGTCATTGAATTCAGGTTCGAGCGAGTTGACCACTCGCTTCAGCTCACGGCAGGATCCTCAACCAGGGTCATGAACCTGAACCACTACATTCGTTCCCTGTCCAATCAGGGTAAGGTCGTGATTTTCACTCGAACTTTCCCAGAAGAGCCAAACCGCGATGATGATCACGAGAACGCTGGTGATGGAACTGAGCCAGCGGACCTGATCTCTTCTCCGGGTTTTTAAACTTTTTTTTCTTTGATCTTTTTTGCTCATTCGATCCCTCTTTTTTAAGCATTTATTAAAGCATGAAGCTTTTGATGATTCAAATCCTCCAATATCAGCATTCCTTTTGTAATCATTTCTGGGGTTGAATCAAAACAGGGTTGGATCAAGAGAAACTTCCTGTTAAATTGATTTTATGGAAGAAAAAAACAAATCAACTGATTTAAGAGATCCTGAATCCAGAGTCATTGACGGCTGGCCTACCTGGTTGGAAATCCGCAGGGGGATACTGGTCCTTATTTTCATCCTTGCACCAGCAGTCATCCTGAGCAGTTACCTGCCGGCCTGGATTCAGAGTTATCATATTACTGGAGAAGCCCTCTGGGGATTGAAACGAAAAGGGGTCCCTGATGAAGTGATACAACCGATGCTGAAGATGCGTGGGCCGACTTACTTCTTTAAAAGCAGCCTGTTGGCTGAAGTAGAGAAAAAGATCCCGGCAGATCAATTTAAAAAACACCGCATTCGCATCGAACGATCCCTTACGGCCATTCCGGTCGAAAACTCACGTTATTTCTTCCTCCCCATCCTGGTCATCTTTTATGGGATCGTCTGGTGGTTCATCCGCCCCTATGAGGCCCGAGGCTGGTTCTAACGCCGAATCTGAAAAGCTTTCTTCATCTTCCTCGAGGGGGATTTCCAACTGTTCCGACGCGGATTCCTCTTTTTCCAGTTCAGCCAGTGCGGGCAGATGTTTAAGGTGTGTTAATCCAAAAATCTCCAGAAAATATTTGGTCGTTCCATAAAGACTTGGGCGCCCGGGAATCATTTCACGGCCGACGATTCGAATCAGTTTTTGCTGCATCAGACGTCGGACCGTATGGGATGAATCGACTCCGCGGATAAACTCGATTCCTGCTCGGGTAACCGGTTGTTTGTAGGCTATGATGGAAAGGGTCTCCATCGTCGCCATCGAGAGTTTGATGGTCTTGACCGTTTCAAGTTTTTGAACCCACCGTCCGAATTCCGTCAGTGTCCTCATCTGAAAGCCGTCGCCAACAGCTTCAATCCGGAAAACCCTCCCCGTTTTTTCAAACTGCCGGTTCAGATTTTTTATTGCATCACGGATTTCTTTGCTGGAAAAACGATCTCCGCTTAACTCAACAATCTTTCTTGGAGGAAGGGGTTTGGGGGTGGTGAAGAGAATTGTCTCAACCGCCTGTAAAAGTTCTTTATCGCTCATGGAAATGAATGATTCCTAAAAACACCTTAAGAACTGACGAAGCACAATTCGATCTGTCGGAGATAAAAGATTTTTTTTGTAAACCATGCTCATCCGCTGACTATTGCAAAATATGTAAAGCAACCAATTCCTTAAAAATCTGGTGTAATGTATCTTGGCAACTTAAAATATCGGGTTTTTTAGGACAAATGCTGAAGGATTATAAGGCTTATCCAGCTTTAAGCCTTTGATTGAAAATGATTTTGTAATTTTCTTTTTTCATCAGGAAAACCCCTATCACTTCAGTATGCAAAGATCATTCATGATGGACCGGACTGAAAAAATAGAGACAAAAATCATTCATACCGGCAGAGACCCTGAGTCTTTCGGAGGAAGCGTCAATCCACCTGTTTATCATTTCTCAACGGTCCTCTATAAAAGTGTTGATGAACTCGTATCACGCTATGACAACATCACCCCTGATTCTCGGGTGATGACCTATGGGACGAAAGGTTCCCCAACCAGCTTTTCACTTGAGGATGCGGTCGCTGAACTAGAAGGAGGGTTCCGCAGCATCTCTTTTCCTTCCGGATTGGCAGCCGTTGCCGGAGCTTTGTTCGCATTTCTTAAATCCGGGGACCACCTGCTGATGACAGACAGTGTCTACTATCCCACAAGAGAATTCTGTGCATCAGTTTTGAAAAGATTTGGAGTTGAAACCACCTATTATCCCCCGTGCATCGGTTCGGAGATTGAAGAGCTGATCCAAGAAAACACCACGGTCATTTACACAGAATCTCCCGGTTCCCATACTTTTGAGGTACAGGATATTCCTGCCTTGTCTGCGGCTGCACATCGGCATCAGGCCAAATTAATCATGGACAACACCTGGGCTTCCCCGATTTTTTTCAATCCATTTGTCCATGGTGCGGATGTATCGATTCAAGCCGCCACCAAATACATCAATGGTCATTCCGACATCATGCTGGGAATGGTCACCACCACCCGGGAAGACTGGGAACAACTACGCAATTGCACCTGGCATTTGGGACAATGTTGTGGGCCTGATGATCTCTACATGGCACAACGGGGGTTGCGTACTTTGAGCGTTCGCATGAAGCAGCATCAAAGTAACGGAATTCAGGTGGCGGAATGGCTCAAGAAACGCCCTGAAGTGAGAAGGGTGCTTCACCCAGCACTACCCGATGATCCGGGTCATGAACTTTGGAAAAGGGATTTTAAGGGAGCTAGCGGATTGTTCGGCATCGAACTTGAGCCCACAAACCCCTCCAACGTAGAAGCCATGCTCAATCGACTGGAACTCTTCGGCATGGGATTTTCCTGGGGAGGTTACGAAAGTCTGATTGTTCCTTCTGATGTGGAAAAAGACCGTTTGCCAGAAAGTTGGACCTTTAAAGGCCCCTTGTTGCGTTTGCATATCGGGCTTGAAGATCCCGAAGACTTGATCCTGGACCTTGAACAGGGATTTCAAGAATTGAGAACGGACGCACCGAAAAGTTCGAAATCATAAACGCTTGTACCATTTCCGGACAATGTGAAATGGACGGAGGAATATTTGAAAAACAGTGCTAAGGAATCTTCTGAAAAGCTGAAGATCCTGGTCGTTGAGGAAAACCAGGAAGCCTGTTCTGCCCTTGAAGAACTCCTCAAGGTTTTGGGACATTCCGTGATGGTCACCCAGGACGGTGAGGATGCACTGAACATGTTCCATGAGACCACTCCTGATCTTGTTTTCAGTGGATTGACTCTGCCCAAACTTGGAGGAATGGAACTCTTAAGGGAAGTGAAATCCGCTTCCGGCAAAACGCTTTTCGTGATGATTTGTCCGATGAGCGATCCGGAAAAAATCCAGCAGGCCCTGAAAAAAGGGGCTGCAGATTTCTTAACCAGGCCGATTCAATCGCGTGAGCTAATCCGTTCCCTTGACCGGTTGGTCAATTTAAAAAAGGGATTTATCACCAGTCCCAGGGTTAATGAAACAACGCCCAACCCGGAAAGCGATGAATTAAGGATTTCTCAAGGAGGGTGGAGGAAGGAATTGATCGAAGAATCCAAAACCCTGGAAATCGACAACAATTTTGAAAACCTCTATCCCCTGGTAAACTTTCTCACCGAGGATCTGAGTGGATATCAAATCTTGGAAGAAGAGGAACTCATCCCCCTGAAAACCTTACTCACAGAAGCACTGGAAAATGCGATCTTTCACGGGAATCTTGAACTTCCAAGTGAATTACGTCTCGAGAACTCAGAATTGTTTTTTGAAACCGCTAAACAGAAATCCTGCCTGGAACCTTATCAAAACCGACGTGTTGTGATTCAGTACGATATCAGCAGAAATTCGGTAAAATACATCATCCGCGACGAAGGCAAGGGTTTTGAACATTCTGAAATCCCGGATCCCATCGATCCTCAGAATCTTTTCCAGCTTCAAGGTAGAGGTATTTTGAGAATTGCTCTTTTCATGGATGAAATGTTCTGGAATGAGAAAGGAAATGAAATCACCATGATCCGTTATAAAAAACGCAAAAGCAGCTCATGAGATTGCCTTTATCAGGAAAAGCTATTTATTCCACTTTCTTCAAGTCCAGGAGTATCAGCTTCATTCCTTGGATCATGCTGCTGTTAGTTCTTCAAGGCTGCGGAGAAGAAGTCAAGAAAATGAGGGTTCCCGCAGTAGAATTATACCAGGAGGCTTTTGTTGCCTTTGAAGATGAGTACTATCAGGAAGCGGAAAAGAAGTTCCAGGATCTTGTGGATGAGCATCCGAACACCCAGCTAGCAACCCTGGCATATCTCAAGATGGGTGATCTCAACTTCAAGCGCAGCAAATGGGAAGACGCGGAAGTCAACTACCGCATGTTTCTCACACTGAATCCGCAAAGCCATCTGACTCCCTATGTGCTGAACCGCATCATCGCCCTGAATTTTGAAAAGAATTATTATGGCATTTTTTTCCCTTCGCGGAATTTCGACCGTAACATGGAACCCAACCGCACGATCCTAAAAGAATTCAGACGTTTTTTCCTTCTCTATCCACAAAGTCCTTATCTGGATGAGATTCGCGAATACCAACTCAAAGCCAGGGCCGAGCTTGCAGAGCATGAGTTTCTTGTAGGAAATTTTTATTTCCGCGGAAAACTCTATACTTCTGCTGCAGAACGTTATCTTTATCTTCTCCAGAATTACCCTGAATTTCCAAGAACCGAGGAGGTCGCCAGGAAATTAATTCAGGCATACCGGCTCAACGGAGAGCCTCTCCTGGCAAATGAAATGGAAGAAGTGTTGTCCTCCTTTCTGCGGAGACAGGTATCCTCTTCAGGAAATTCATGAATCTACCCAGCTTCTGAAGTTTAATGGAGACTTTTTCCTGTAAAAATATGATTTTTTTCTCCTTGCTGAATCGTAAAAATCTGCAGACTGCGATTTTGCTCCTCATCCTTCTACTGATGAATGGATGTGCCGCCCTTCAACTCTCCAGGGAATCCCCTGAAAAAGAGTCTTCTCCCCAGACACAGCAGATCCTCGTTGAAGAAAATCAACAGGAACTGGAACAACTGATCCAGGAAAACGCAAACCTCCGGGAAAACCTGACCAGACTCGAACAGGACCTGAAGAAGCTGAACAAAAGGATCGAACGTCAAAAACAGGATTTTGCAATGGTGCAGGAGCAATGGGAAACGAATTTTGCCCTGTTGGAACGTTCGGTTGGAGCCACCCTGGAAGACCTTGAACAAAAGACCCTCGACCCTGGAGTTTTAGCACCGGTCGAGATTGATCAGGAACTGCAGGGTGAAGAAGAACTTGCTATGGATGGATCTGAATCCGTGAGGGAAATCCCCCTTCCAGTGATCGAGACCTATTCCCTCAAACCGGATGATTCAACGGTTGAAATGCAGACCCTTGATGATGAACAAAACCTGAACAACCTGGAATCGGTACGTGATGTTCCTGAAGATGAAGAACCGGGATTTGTCGAATCCGTGGAGTTGAGACCCGAGGACCTCGAAGATCCGATTCCATTGGAAGAAGTTGCAGACACGGCGATCCAGGTGGCAGCCAATCTGAGTTCTGCTGAAACCCGTCTGAAGCAGCCAGTTGTTGTATCAAAGGAGTCCAAGGAACCTGAATTTGAAGATCCGGATCTTTCCGAACCGGAAAATCCTGTCATCCTTATCCGGCACCCGGGAGTTAAAAAAATCTACAACCAGGGCATGAACGAAGTCATCCAGCGTCAACATGAATCTGCCATCCGTATCTTTGAAAACTACGTGAAACGTTTCCCGGAAGATATGGACAGTGATAACGCACTGTACTGGATCGGGCATTCGTATTTTCAATTGAAACAGAACCAGAAAGCGGAACGGGCTTTCCGTAAGATCCTCACCGGTTACGAACATAGACCCACCAGTCAGGGCTACAAAACTCCGGATGCGATTTACATGCTGGGGAAGATCTCGGAAAGACGTAGAGACCCGGTTGCATCGAAATACTATTACCGAACCGTGATTGCCCGTTACCCCGGTTCGGTGGCAGCAAGAAATGCGACGCGCGATCTTAACCGATTGTCTCAGTAAAGCAGAAAAGACCTCAGGATCTCGATTCCCATCAATGCGGCAACGATGGAAATATCAAAACCTCCCATGGGAGGAAGGACTTTGCGAATGGGATTCAGAACCGGTTCAACCATACTCTGTAAAAAACGGAACACCGGATGCCTTGGATCCGTAATGACCCAACTGAGTAATGCATAGATGACGAGCATTAGACTGAAAAGTCTAAGCATGGAAGCAAGTACCTGAACCAGTGAGTAACCGAACGATTCCATTAGTTTCTATAAAAAATGAAAACTGAGATTGAATTGAGTAAGTCTGATGTTCGTTATGGAATGAGTTGAAAGCGTGATTTTATTTTGACATCATCCCGATAAAAATCAAATGCCTGAAATAGAAGGAAACCAATGATACAAGAAGGAAATCCGGCACCGGATTTTAGCCTCCCTGACCAGGATGGCATACAAAGAAACCTGAAAGATTTTTCAGGAAAATGGCTACTGCTTTTCTTTTATCCCAAAGACGACACCCCCGGCTGAACCATTGAAGCCAGGGCTTTCGGCGAAAGCCTGAACCAATTTGAACAAGCTGGGGTGGTTGTTCTGGGAGTCAGTCAGGACACTGTGGCAAGTCACAAAAAATACAGAGATAAATACGGGTTCGGAGTAGGTTTATTGGCAGATCCTGGAAGGGAGATGTCTGAAGAATATGAAAGCGTCAAAAAACGAAAAAGCTTCCTGATTGACCCTGATGGGACTCTGGTGAAAATCTATCATAAAGTTAAACCTGCGGATCATGCACAGGAGGTGCTTGATGACCTCCTCAAAATCCAGACAGGAAACTAGCAGGGGTCTAAACCCTGAAAATCCATCGATTTTCTAAACCTCGCCTTTTATCGAAACCAATCATGAGAAGCTATAGGCAAGCATGAAAGGCCGACTCCTTCTCCTGGTTTTTTTCCCGTCATTGTTGCTTTTTTCCACCATCGGGATTCATTTGATCGAATACCGGGTGATGCAGAACGAAGATTACCGTTCCATCTTGGATTGTCTTTACTGGACGGTGGTCACGATTTCAACGGTGGGATTCGGTGATATGAGTCCTGTTCATACTCCAGGCAGAGTTTTCACCCTTTTTGTTATTGTAGGAGGAGTGGTGAATTATTCTCTCATCATTTCTCTCATCACCTCCCGTTTTGCCCAGTATCATTCCCGCCGTGAACGCGGACTGGATACTGCAGAGATCAATGGACATATTCTCATCTGTTCGGATGATCCGAACTGGATGACCGAGATCCTGATCCAGATTCGTGATTTTGAGGATACCGAAAAAATTGTCCTGATTGCGCCATTCGAGGAACACCCTCTGCTCACGACTCCTTTTAAAAACCTGATCTGGATTTCCGGGGATGCCTACAAAATGGAAATGCTCCAGAAAGCGTCCGCGATCAATGCCCGAATCGCCTATGTCTATTACCGGGAAAACAGCAACACCCTGATGACGGTGATGCAGTTGGAAACCATGAGCGGTGGAAGAATCATTACCCTTTCACAATACATTGGCGAGGAATACCGCAAATACTTCGAAGATGTAGGTTGTGACCATGCCGTCGATCCCTATGAGCTCTATGTGCCTTTGATGATGCAGGCCTTTCGTTCCCAGGGAGGACCTTCCTGGATCAAACGGATCGTCTACCGGCGTCTCGGCAATACCCTCCATACCCGGAAGGTGGAACCGACTCTGGTTGGATTGGGTTGGATGGATTATGTCATCAAGCTAAAGGCAAGTCGCGGAATCATGCCGATGGCAGTGGTGATTGATGAAGTGGTGATGATCAACCCGGATTCCGATTTTGAATTAACTTCAGACGTTTCCGTTCTGAGGCTTGAACCGCCGCCTGGAAGGCCCAAGGGAGACCATGATGAGGATGCAATCCAACTGATCGGCATGGCTGATATCCCGATCGACGGTCACCTGATCATAAGCTCAGACAATCCGATCTTCATCAAGAGACTGCTTTCGGAAATGTCCAGGACTGAAACCGATGAGCCCATCAAGATTCTCTCTGAAATCACTCCCTTCGAGGACCTGCCAGAAAATCTCAACATCGAATGGATTCATGGACCTTCCAATGCCGAGGAATCGTTCCGTAAAGCCAATGCTTCCGAAGCCAAAGTCGCTTTCATCGACCATCTTCATGATGGACAGAATTTGATGGCGGTCTTAAGACTGGAACAGGAATCCGATGGAGAGGTTTTCAGCATCTCCACTTACCATGAAAAAGATTTCGATCAGCAATTGAGACGTGTGGGCTGTGATTTCTGTCTTCAGGTGGATGATCTGGTTGCCCCTCTGCTTTCACAGTCTGCAGAAAATTCCGGACTGGGAACGATGATCGAACAGATTCTCTCAGAAGAGTCGAGTACCCAGAGCCTTTTTGTCAGAAAACTGAAAATCGACTGGGTGCCGAAAAACTGGCTCGAGACCATCAGTGAAGTCAAAAGGCAGTGTAACCATTTGGCAGTAGGGCTGATAAGGCACCGGGAGAGTCGTCTTTTGGTCAATCCCCATCCGGAAACGATGGTGTATTCTGGAGACAAGCTGATTTTCATTGCCCTTGAATCAGAAGAAAACCGCCAGATCCTATTTGAACCAAATCACATTCTCAGCATTGCTGATGAACCATTTCTAAAAGGAAAAGAAAAAATCTCCGAACCGGTCACCTCTGATGAATCGGCAGACAAACTGTTCCAGGAGGCAATGAATCTTTCCAGAGAACCAGAGAAAGCGATGGCCGTTTACCGATTGTTCCACCAGGCGGCCATCAAGGGCCATGCACAGGCTCAATACAACCTGGGAATCATGATTTTCAATGGTCAGGGTATTCCGAAAAACCGTGAAGAAGCCTATCACTGGTTTCGGGAATCGGTCCGATCCGGGAATTCAAAGGCGAAACGCGTCCTGCGCTCCATCCGTGTTTTAAGAGAAATTGAAGTCACCCGGGAAAACACCGACAGTGATGAGTTTCCCGAATTCAATCCTCAACTATTGGAAAACCTGGATGAGGATCAACGCTATTGGTTTGCAAAAACGGTGGTGGCAATGGTGATGGTCGATGAGCACATAGAAATACATGAGCGCGCTTTCCTCCATTCCGCACTGCGCCTGCTCACCAGCCAGGAAAGGGTTCAGGAGTTGGAAGAAGCGATCCTTCTTGGAAAAATCCCTCCAATCACTCCAATCAGGCTTTCCGAGGAGGACTCCAAAAACATATTGGAAAGCCTGATCAATGTCGCCACCATCGACCGTGATTTCGACAAACGTGAAGAAAAACTGTTTCAGCAGATCGGAAACGCCCTGGACGTCGATGATAAATTCATCCAGAGCACCATCAAACTCGGGCACACCCGGATTCAGCAGTTCCGTGCCAACCAACTCAGGGCTCCGAACGTCCGAGCACGAGTCTGAAAAGTTTATGAATTCAAAAACACTTTAAATCTGTGAATTCAAAATCCTTTTTGACATCCAATCTTGTTTCGTTTAATTTAGCCTTTTATTCAAATTTATTTTTAGTACACCCTTTAAGAGGAGTTCATTTATGAAAAAAATTATAGCCCCAATTCTGGCCTTGACGATGCTGGCCTCACCATTATACGCGGAGAAGGTAAAAGTCGGGTTTATGACCACCCTTTCCGGGCCTGCCGGAATCATCGGCAAGCAAATGAAGGATGCCTTCCAACTGGGTTTGGATCACATCGGTAACGCCTTCGGCGGGATGGAAAGTTCGGTGATCTACGGCGATGACCAGCGTAAACCCGATGTTGCCAAACAACTGGCCGACAAGATGGTCAAAAAGCACCAGGTGCATTTCGTCACCGGCATCATCTGGTCCAATCTGCTGGTCGCGGTCCATGGACCGGTCACAAGATCCAACACCTTCCTGATCAGTTCCAACGCCGGTCCTTCGACGGTTGCAGGCAGAAGATGCTCGAATAATTTCTTTTCTGTTTCCTGGCAGAACGACCAAACCCCTGAAGCGATGGGCAAATATCTTCAGGACAATGGCATCAAAAATGTCTACCTGATGGCACCCAACTACCAGGCAGGCAAGGACATGCTGGCCGGAGTGGAGCGTTATTATCAGGGCAGCGTTTCCGGAAAGGTTTTCACCAAACTCGGACAGAAGGATTTTCAGGCTGAAATCTCAACCCTGAGAGCCTCCAATCCCGGAGCAGTGTTTGTCTTCCAGCCAGGCGGTATGGGAATCAACTTTGTCAAGCAGTACAAGCAGGCTGGTTTGATGGGATCTGTTCCACTTTATACCGCATTCACAGTGGACGCGGTTTCCCTTCCCGCTCTTAAAGATTCAGCGGTGGGAGTGCTTGGAACCCAAACCTGGAGTCCTGACCTGGATAATCCCGTCAACAAGAGATTTGTCCGTGATTTCCGCAAGAAATACGGCTACATCCCATCCTTTTATGCGGCGCAGTCCTATGACCTCGTGCGTTTCATCGATCACTCGATCCGTGTCGCAGGAGGGATTTCTGATCGTGATGCCCTCAGGGATGCGATGCGTCTGGGCGGATATCCAAGCACCCGGGGCAACTTGAAGTTCAACAACAATCACTTTCCGATCCAGAATTTCTACCTTCGAGAAGCGGTCAAGGATTCGGACGGAAGTTATACCACCAAGATCATCGATACCGTCTTCACCGATTACGGAGACAACTACGCCAAAGATTGTGGCATGAAATGGTAACCCCGGTTCCTCAGCCTGCGGATTTGATCTGCAGGCTGCCGGAAAAGGGACTGCTCTCCACCCCTAAAGGACTCCGAACTGAAAAGACATGGGACTGCTGCTGATTGAGCAAGCATTCAACGGTCTGCAGTTCGGGGTGATGCTTTTCCTGATTGCCGCAGGACTGACCCTGGTCTTCGGCATCATGGACCTGGTCAACCTCTCCCACGGTTCACTGGTGATGGTCGGGGCCTATCTGGCAACGACCCTGATCGAATGGACCGGCTCATTCATTCTCGGAATCCTGCTTGCACTTCCTTCCACATTTTTAGTCGGAGTGGTTGTTGAAATTGTGGTCCTCAGGACCCTTTATGAACGGGATCACCTGGACCAGGTACTGGCAACCTTTGGCCTGATCCTTTTTTTCAATGAACTGATCCGTATCGTTTGGGGACCTGCCTCGCTTTATTCCGGATTGCCCGAAAGCATATCGGGCCATGTGGAAATCCTTCCCGGGGTACCTTATCCCGCTTTCCGATTGCTGATCATCCTGGTCGGGCTGCTGGTCGCATTATTGATTTACTTCATCGTTGCCCGGACCAAGCTCGGCATGCTGATCCGTGCCGGGGCCAGCAACCGTGAGATGGCCGGTGCACTGGGAGTCAACATCCGCATGCTTTTCACCCTCGTCTTCGGTCTGGGTGCAAGCTTCGCGGGTCTTGCCGGAATGATGCTCGGGCCGTTGACCAGTGTCGAGCCCGGCATGGGAGAGCCCCTGCTGATCCTGGCCTTCGTGGTGATCATCATCGGCGGAATCGGTTCCATCCGCGGGGCCTTCATTGCTGCAGTGATTGTCGGGCTGGTGGATACCCTCGGAAGGGTTTTTTTGCCGATGCTGCTGCGCAGCCTGGTTGCCGAATCCACAGCAGACACCGTCGGCCCGGCTTTGGCTTCGATGCTGATCTACATCCTGATGGCTGGAATCCTGGTGTTTCGCCCGAGAGGTCTGTTCCCTGCTCGGACTGGTTAATAAAAAGTCTTATGAACGCTGACAAACTCTGGATTTCCTGGGCCGGCATGATCCTGCTGGCCCTGATTCCGATCCTGATCCAGTTTTTAGAAATGCCGGTTTTTTATACCGAGATGTTCTGCAGGATCATGATCCTTGCCCTGGCCGCCATGAGTCTCGACCTGATCCTCGGTTTCGGAGGAATGGTCAGTTTCGGTCATGCGGTTTATCTGGGAATCGGCGCTTATACCGTCGGGATCTTCAGTTATTACGGAATTGACAACGGATTCATCCAATTTCCCGTGACCCTCCTGGTCTGTGCTGCTTTTGCCCTGGTGATCGGGATGATGAGTCTGAGGACCAGCGGAGTCTATTTCATCATGATCACCTTGGCATTTGCTCAGATGGTCTATTTTCTCGGCATCAGCCTCGAGGAATTCGGTGGGGATGACGGGATGCCCGCCTACCGCAGTACCTTCGGCGGTCTGATCGATCTTTATGATCCACTCAGTTTCTACTATTTCGTTTTTGCCATGCTGCTGGCGGTGCTCTATCTCTGCCACCGAATCATCCATTCCCGATTCGGCATGGTCCTACAGGGATGCAAATCAAATGAGGCACGGATGCAGGCCCTGGGATTCCCGACCTACCGTTACAAACTTGCCGCTTTCATCATCTCAGGAATGATCTGCGGTATCGCCGGAGCGCTGTTTGCCAACTGGAATGAGTTCGTCTCACCTGCCGCCATGCACTGGACGCGTTCAGGGGATTTACTGATCATGGTTATTCTGGGCGGAATGGGGACTCTTTTCGGCCCTGTACTCGGAACGGTGCTGTTTCTTCTGCTCGAAGAATACCTCCCGGAATGGATGGATGCCCTGTTGTTTCCCGGAGCCGGGGAACATTGGATGGGGGTTTTGGGCCCCCTGCTGATCCTTTTGGTGCTCTTTGCCCGTGGTGGTGTTCATTCGCTACTCGGCCGCTTGAGCCTACGCCATGGCTGAAGTATTGCTGAAAACCGAAGAACTCACCAAATCCTTCGGGGGACTGGTTGCGATCCAGGAACTTTCCATGGAAGTTGAGGCAGGAGAAATCCATGCCGTCATCGGTCCGAACGGAGCGGGGAAAACCACCCTGATTGCCCAGCTTTCCGGATCCCTCAAACCGGATTCCGGAAGAATACTCTTCGAAAATCGCGACATTACTCACGTCCCTGAATACCGTCGCAGCGCCCTGGGGCTGGCTCGATCCTTCCAGATCACAAGCGTTCTCAAAAATTTTTCCGCCTTGGATAACGTGGCCCTTGCGGTTCAGGCCCACGCAGGACACTCGTTCCGTTTCTGGAGTAAAGCCAGGAAGGCTCAGGAATTGAGGGAACCGGCCCTCGAAATCCTTGAAAAAATCGGCCTTACGGACCGGATGGACATGCCTGCCTCTAGCCTCAGTCATGGCGAGCAGAGGCAGTTGGAACTCGCCATGGCGTTGGCAACACGTCCCAAACTGCTCCTGCTGGATGAACCGATGGCCGGGATGGGCGTTGAGGAAAGCCAAAAAATGGTGGAGTTGCTCCAGGATCTCAAAGGGACTCACACCCTGGTACTGATCGAACATGACATGGACGCTGTTTTTGCCCTGGCAGACCGTATCACCGTGCTGGTTTATGGAGAGTCCATCGCCTGCGATACACCTGAAAACATCCGTTCCAACCCGGAAGTCCGAAAAGCCTACCTCGGTGATGGCGAAGCTATCACTGAAATCGAAGAAGTCTGAATCCGAAGCCAACCATGGGAAGTCTGGACTTCGAACCGCTGCACCCGGATTTTGGAGCAAAGGTCAGGGGTGTTTCGTTGGTAGGGGAAATAGCCGATGAAACCGTAGAGGAAATCAAGAAGGCCATCGACAGCTACTCTCTCCTTTGCTTTCCTAATCAACCGATGAATGCTGAGGCCCAAATCGCCTTCACCCGAAAACTGGGGGAACCTGAAGCGGAACACGTCA
>LNZD02000054.1:0-16085 GCA_001469005.2 SAR324 cluster bacterium lautmerah10 | reverse complement strand
GGGAAAATCGTCTACTTCGGCACGGTCGGCAACGTGCTTGAAGACGGAAGCAAACGCGAAGGGACTCACCCCAATACCCGCTATCAGCAGGGCAATGAGCTTTGGCATTCCGACTCCTCGTTCAGGGACATCCCTTCCTATCTTTCCATCAATCATGCGTATGAGGTCCCCAGGGAAGGAGGAGAAACCGAGTTTTCCAGCATGCGCATCGCCTATCAGCGACTGCCGGAGGAAATGAAGTTAAGGATCGAAGGGCTGAGGTGCATCCATGACTATGTTTTTTCCAGGAGCCAGGTTGCCCCGGTGGATGCCAATCATGCCGCTTCTCTTCCTCCTGTAGAACAGAAACTGGTCCGCACCAATCCGGCCAACAAACTGAAGAACTATTATGTGGGATCCCATGCACGTTCCATTGTTGGCTGGGGTGGGATCGAAAGCCGGAAACTGCTGGATGAGCTTTTGGAAAGGGCCACTCAACCCGAACTGGTTTACAGGCATCCATGGCAGGTCGGCGACACGGTGGTCTGGGACAACCGCTGCCTGCTTCACCGCGGGGCAGGTTATGACGCAAACCGCTGGCGCCGGTTGATGCGCCAAACCCGGGTTGCGGGAAAAGGGAACACCCTCCAAGAGGCATGATCCTCCCCAATCATGCTTTTACCGTCAGATCCGGTTATCAGGAAAGATGAAAATTTTACTGATTCTTTCTGTATTGCTGGCAGGAACGGGGACCCTTTTTCTGCATTGGTATGATCAGGCCCAGCAAGCCTGCGATCAAATCAGTGATCAATGCGCGGATGCGGGGTTTGCCTGGGAAGCCAGCGGAAAACTGCTCCTGATTGCAGCCTCTCTGATACTGCTGACCTTAGTCATCCTCTATTTCTTCCGAGGCTGGAAGAAAAGAATCAACCAGGAAAAATCACCGGATAACTGAAACCTTTTCCTAAGACTAGAGTTTGGCGGTGTTTCTCTCCGCACCGGCGTAAAGGACTTCACTCATTGCCCTGGCAGCCTTCTGCTGGAATTCGACCGCTAACGGATCAAAATCCTTTTCCGGGATCGGAGTGGGTTCGAAGTTCCCCTGTCGGTCCTCTCCCCGAACCAACGCGGCACTGTCCCAGTTACCGACAATCTGTTCGGTATCCGGCGGCATGAAATGCATCGAAACACCGATACGCCGGTCCCCCGAGTTATTCGGTCCTGAAGCATGGGCGATGCGGTAGTTGTGGATGGAAATCTGTCCCGGTTCCAGGGGCATCAATACCGCCTCCGTTTCTTTGACCCCCCGGGTGATTTCCTGGCCCCGGGTCAGCATGTTGTCTTCATGGTATCGATCATCATGGGGCAGGACCTCTCCCCGATGGGTTCCCGGCATCACCCGCATGCAACCGCTTTCCACTGAGGCAGGAGATAATGCCAGCCACACCGAGAGTACCTTGTCACTGGAAAGCCCCCAATAACGGGTGTCCTGATGCCAAGATACAAAGCTTTTGGAATGTGATTCCTTGATCCAGAAAAGGGTGTTCCAGCAAAGAATATTGGGACCGATCAACTGTTCCACAGGATCCAGGATCCGTGGGTCACGGATCAGGTCGTCGAGCCACTTGAACAGCAGGTGAGCCTTGTTCCGCTGGGACGATTTGAGTGAACCTCCCTGGCTGGCTTCAAAACGTTCCAGACTGTCCCGGCAGACTTTTACTTCATCCCCGGAAAGAACCGTTATCGGGAAAAAATATCCGGATTCTTCAAATTGCTCTATTTCGTTTGGACTGAATGAAAACATGGACCTCCTCATTGATCATCATAACTCAACCACCGATCTTCTTTTCAGTGGCTAAAATAAATGAACCGGTCACAGCTTTCAATGCCTTAAATGCTCTAGCAGTGCATCGACATCGAGAAATTCAATATTTTTTTAAAGCTGATCCCTGGCGCTGCGGAGGGCGGTGCGCAGCCCTTCCTCGACCACCGGATGGTAGAAGGGCATGGAGAGCATCTGCTGGACGGTCAGTTGCTGCTGGTGGGACCAGGCGACCAGGTGAGCCAGGTGCTCGACCCTGGGGCCAACGGCCTCCATGCCGAGCAAGCGTCCGCTGCCAGGTTCAGCATAGAGATGGAGCCGTCCGCGGTTCTGCAGCATCACCCGGCTTCGCCCCTGCCCCTCGAAGGAGACGCTGCCCATCACGTAATCCCTGCCCTGAAGATCGTTCCAGGTTTTGCCCACCACGGCCATCTGCGGGTCGGTGAAAACAACGGTCATCGGGCTGCTGCGGCGACCTTCGCGGACATCCGGGAAACGCCCGGCATTGTCACCGGCGATCCTTCCTTCATCGGCGGCCTCGTGCAATACGGTCAGGGTGTTATTGACATCTCCTGCAATGAAGACTGGGGAATTGCCGCATTGCATCGTCAACGGATTGTAAACCGGGATCCCCCGGGAATCGAGTTTCAGCGAGGTTTGTTCGAGATTGAGTTCTGTAAGATTCGGGTCCCGTCCGGTTGCGGCCAGAACCTGTTCGAACACTTCTTCCTCAACACCTGAATCCTCGTTATTGCGATAAAGAACCCTGACCCCGTTTTCATCGGGTTCCACCTTTTCAACTTTGACCGGTGCAGTGAATGGAAACTCCGAGGAAAAAACCTTTTCCGCAGATTGCAGTACCCCGGGGTCGGTGATCGGCCCGGTTCTCAGGCTCCTCCCGAAGAGACGCACCCGTACCCCCAGCCGGTGCAGGGCTTGTCCCAGTTCCAGGGCAATCACTCCCGCTCCGAAAACCGCCACCGATTCCGGCAGGGTTTTCCATTCAAATACATCATCGTTGACCGAGACCCGGTCCCGTACTTGTTCGAGAAAGTCAGGAATGGCAGGAGAAGTTCCTGAAGCGATCACCACCCTGCCTGCGCGCACCTGGCTGTTTCCGATTTCCAACCTGGAATCCTCAACAAATCTGGCCTGTCCGGAAATTTTTTGTTCCGGATCGATCCGGTCCACCCCGTCCAGGACGAAGCCCACAAAGCGGTCCCGTTCCCTTCGGACCCGTTCCATCACCGCTTCTCCGTCGATACTAATCGATCCCGGATGAATCCCAAAACCGGGGGCTATTTCCATCCCATGAGCGGCTTCAGCAGCAGCAATCAGCAGTTTGCTCGGCATACATCCGACCCTGGCGCAGGTGGTGCCGTGGGGTCCGCGTTCGATCAGGATGACACGGTCAGTATGCTCCCGTGCCGCACGGAAGGCAGGAAGTCCGGCAGAACCGGCACCGATGACGGCAACATCAACTTCAGAAGGTATTGGATTCAGCATGGGTGGTTTCTTTCAAATTCAATTCATGGACATGGGCTTTCAATCCTCCTATCGCACCCATTCATCCTAAGCCTGGAAGCTCTTATCGACAAGCCATTCCTCAGCGGTAGCCGGAAGCCTGGAGGCTGAACAATTCGGCATAATGCCCTCCCTTTTTCAGCAACTCGTCATGGGAGCCATCTTCCAGCAGGCTGCCTTCATGGAGGACGAGGATACGGTCTGCCATCCGAACCGTGGAAAAGCGGTGGGAGATGAGCACAGCACATTTGCCTTGGGTCAGTTCGACAAAGCGGCTGAAGATCTGGTGTTCCGCACGGGCGTCCAACGCGGCAGTCGGTTCATCGAGGATCAGCAACTCTGCATCCCGCATGTAAGCCCGGGCCAGCGCGATTTTCTGCCACTCCCCGCCTGAGAGGTTCGTGCCCTGACGGAACCAGCGTCCGATACGTTGTTGATAGCCGTCAGGAAGTCTTTCGATGACCCGCTCGGCAAGGCTGCGCCGTGCCGCTTCGACGATCCGCTGATGGTCATCCAAGGCTTCAATCCGTCCGACCGCGATGTTTTCCGATGCGTTCAAGTGATAACGCACAAAATCCTGGAAGATCACCCCTACCGCATGACGCAGTTGGGAAAGGTCATAGTCACGCAGGTCCTTCCCGTCGAGCAGGATCCGTCCTTCGCTAGGATCATACAGCCGGGTCAGCAGTTTAACGAGGGTCGTTTTGCCTGCACCGTTTTCTCCCACCAGTGCCAGTTTTTCCCTCGGACCGAGTTGAAAGGAAACCTCACGCAAAACCCAGTCTTCACGGTTCGGGTAATGAAAACTGACGTTTTCGAAAACAAACCCTTCCCTGACAGGTTTGGGAAAAGCGATCGGGTTCGGTTTGGAAACAATTTCGGGCTCGAGGTTGAAGAAATCAAAAAGATCCTGGAGGTAAAGCGCACTTTCCGCAATCGAGGAAAACCTATTGAGGACACTTTCCATCATCGTCCTCATACGCAGGAAGGAACCGGAAAGAAAAGTCAGATCGCCGAGACTGAGATGCCCCTGGACGGTCTGGTAGATGATGACGGCATACGCGGTGTAGTAGCCGATGCTGCCCAGCAGGGAAAGTCCTCCGCCCCAGGCGGCGCGGCGGAGGGTGAGGGAACGGTTGGCACGGTAATAGTCCCAGGCCAGGTTGCGGTAACGCTGTTTGAGAAACTCGGCGAGTCCGAAAATCTTAACCTCTTTTGCGGTTTCATCACTGGCTCCGGCGTAACGCAGGTAGTCCAGTTCACGCCGTTCCTCCGTCCATCCGTACATCAGCGAATAACTTTGCCCAGTGAAATGGGTCTCGCCGAGAAATGCGGGAATCAGCGCCACCCCGAGTAAAAGGAGCAGCCAGGGATTGAATGCGATCAGCGCCAGCGAAAGAGTGACCACCGTCAACAGGTCCTGAACCTGGTTCAGGCTCTGGGACATGAGCAGGATGCGGTTGGAAGCCTGCCTGCGGGCGCGTTCCAGTTTGTCGTAAAACTCGGAATCCTCGAAGTGGCCAATGTCGAGCCGGGTCGAATGATCCATCAACCGAAGCGAAATATCGTGGGATACCAGGTCCCCGAGTAGGCTGTCTGCCACTGCGACCCCGCGGCCGACCAGATCGGTGGACGCCGCCAGAGCCAGTTCGATCAAGACCAAAACCCCAACCCTGTGAAAATCCGGATCCTCTGCGGCAGTCAGGAACACCACCTCGTCAATGATCAGTTTACCAAGGTAAAGCATTCCCAGGGGCAGTAACGCCCTGACAACCCTGAGCGCCGCATTCAAGGCAGTGAGGGTGGGACTGCATTCCCAGATCAAACGAAAGAAGCCAGGCAGGTTTCGCAACGCCTGCAATCGTTCGGACATGTTCAGCTGGGGAGATCCCGAATGCGGACCTCCACGTTTTTTTGTTTTTACTGCCACAAAATTCTAAACATTGAATGACTTCGAGGTGCCTGACAGAGACTGAGTTTCTGAATCCGCCAATCATGGCGACTTCTGCTAATACAGGATAACAAAGGAATTCCGGGGATGCTCGAAAATGGTTCAACTCCAACTGATTGACTTGACCCGGCAGGGGCCGGCACCTATGATGATTCGGTGGTGCCAAACCGACCACGATGTTGAAAAAAGGCTGTTCTGAGTGATGCTTCAGGACGGCCTTTTTTTTTGCCGGACCCATCTTGAACCTCCCGGAATTTCCAAAAAACCGAACCCTTCCCTTGCGTATTCCGCTCTACCTGCTGATTCCTCTGTTCATCATCGGCGGAGGGCTTTATGCCATCCCGTATCAGATCAGCCTGAGTTCGATGAACCTGATGAGCGCGGTCTGCGGAGTCTTTCTGTTTGCCATGGTGTTTTCCCTTCCCGGCGCCTGGATTCAGCGCGGGCATTTCATCCCGGGCAGAAAATCCATCGCGGGAGTGATCGCGGTGGCCTTGTTCGGAATCGCCGCCAACTACGCCCTCAGCCGGTCGCTGGAAACAAGCTCTGCCACGCTCTTCATCGTCATCGCCCGCACCGAAATCGTGATGGCGATGATTCTCGGGTGGCTGTTCCTCAAGGAAAAGGTCACGGTTCGTCTCTGGATCGGGGTGGTGGTGGTGATGATCGGGGTGATTTTGATGAAATCGGAGGGTTTGAGCATCCCCCTGGATGCCCTGATCCCGGTCGTCTGGGCCTTTGCCTGTGCATTTTTCTTCGCCCTGATCCAGATTGTTTCCAAGGCGGTCATCCACCTGATCGATCCCCAGGTGCTCAATGTTTCACGGTTGGTGATTGCCTCAACTCTGCTTCTCGGATCTGAGGAGATCCGGAATGAACTTTCCGGGCTTAGCTATTCCCAATGGAGCATGCTTGCCCTTGCCGCGTTCTTCGGGCCTTTCCTGGGACGGGTCACCTACACCTACTCCCTCAAATACATGACGATCAGCAAGGCGATGCTGCTCGGCATGCTTTCCCCGGTTCTGACGATTTTTGTCGAATACCATCTTTACGGAACCCTGATCAGCCCCTCCGAAATGGGAGGATCGTTGCTGATCATCCTCGGCATCGTCTGGTCCTTCCTGCCAACCCTGTTGAACAAATCTTCCTGAATCCGGAACTTCGAAACCTGGGAGGCATTGGTGTTCAAAGCTGAAATGCCTTCTTGTCCATTTTCGATTTTCCTATTATCTTCGAACTTCACCCTTCAGGAAAAGAGATGCAGATTACCGAGATCATCCGCAAGAAACGCGACGGAGAGTCGCTGAGCGAGGCAGAACTGAATTTTTTTGTCGATGGGTTTACCGGAGGTAAAATTCCGGACTATCAGGCATCCGCCCTGCTGATGGCGATTTTCATCAACAGGCTTTCGGTGGATGAGACTTTCTGGCTGCTCCAGGCCATGCTGAATTCCGGGGAGGTCGTGGACCTCTCGATGATTCCCGGAATCAAGGTCGACAAGCATTCCACCGGCGGGGTCGGAGACAAGACTTCGCTGATCCTTGCGCCGGTCTGCGCCGCAGCCGGAGTGCCGGTACCGATGATTTCCGGGAGAGGACTGGGGCATTCCGGAGGGACCCTGGACAAACTCGAGTCCATCCCCGGATTCAGGGTCGACCTGGACCTGGACCACTACAAACGGCTGGTAGGAGAATCAGGCCTTTGCCTGATCGGCCAGACGAAGGAAATCGCTCCTGCGGACAAAAAGATCTACGCTTTGAGGGACGTGACCCACACGGTGGAAAACAAATCCCTGATCTCAGCCAGCATCATGAGTAAAAAACTGGCGGAGGGAATCGATGCTTTGGTGCTCGATGTCAAAACCGGCCAGGGGGCCTTCATGAAGACGCAGGACGATGCCAAGGAACTGGCGGAGATGATGATTTCCATCGGCACCAAGATGGGGAAGCAGGTCCGGGCCCTGATCACCGACATGAACCAACCCCTGGGAAGCCATGTCGGAAACGCACTGGAGGTGGTGGAAGTCGTAGAACTGCTCCAAGGCAATTGCACTCCGGAACAGCAGGATTGCCTTGAACTGAGCCTGCTCCTGGCTGCTCACATGATCGTCCTGGGAGGCAAAGCAGATGACCTTGACCAGGCGAGAGAAATCGCTGAATCAACCATCCGGGACCTCTCGGCGTTTGCCAAGTTTAAGGAAATCGTCGCCAAACAGTTTGGGGATCCTTCGGCTTTGGAAGATCTCAATAAACTTCCCACTGCCGATCATGTGGAAACCCTGACCGCTGAAACCGACGGATACCTGGGCATGCTTGACGCTCTTGCAATCGGCAAAGGCTGCGTGCTTTTAGGCGCCGGTCGTAAAACCCTGGAAGACGTGATCGATCCCGCCGTAGGCGTTATCGTCCGGAAAAAACTCGGGAATCCCGTCACAACAGGGGATCCGCTCCTGGAAATCCACTACAACGATGCAAACAAACTGAAGGAAGCCCTGCCGCTTTTTCAGTCCGCCATCAAAATCGACCCTGACCCTGTCGAACCCCCCTCACTGATCAAGAAGTGATTCTGCTTGGAGAAAATACGGACGGTCTGATCGCCTCGGAATTGTTGAAACCTTCCCGGGAACAAATCACCGTTTTCTGCGGTGTGCCGCGAAAGGAAATGGCAACCCTTTTCCAGAAAACGGAACAGGTTGCCGCTTTCCAGGATTTCAGCAAGTCGACCTACCTCAAACCCTACTGCAGAAAAAACTATGAAATCGAGAGGAAAGGAATTCTTGAAGGATACCGGGAAGTGATCCACGGCATTCTCGGAACCGAAGGGAACCGGGATCCGGTTTTACACTTTTCCGAAATGCTCACCGATGATGCACTGGCCTATTATGTTGCCAGAGACCGCGGATGTGCCTACGCGCCGATGAACGGGGCGTCCATCAACCTCGGCCCCCGGGGCAGACTGTTTGAAAACAGCGTGGAACATCAACAGGCAGTCCGTTCAGGGGTTCCATGCTTCGCCGGTTTCACCCTCTTCCAGTTTTCCAGGAAACCTGTTGAGCCAGAGGTGATTGATTCGGGCCTTAAACCTTCCCATGGATTGGAAATCAGGAATCATTTCAGAAACCATGGCTCCAGCATCAGCAGGATTCATGTGCAGGGAGTTCCTCAACTGGAAGAAACCGAAGTGGGTCTGTGCGGAAACATGCTAATCATCCGGTCTCCTTCCGAAGATGCACACGCGGCTTGTTTCTCACGGCACAGCGTGACTGGCCCCCATTCGTATGTTTGAAGATCAACTGGTACTGGTGATAAAAAACCATTCTATGTGCCCTCGGCATACTGCTCTTAAAACCAGACTATGATGAAGTTTTTCAGTACTATTTCAATTCCTCCTCAATCGATTGATTTTACCCACTGATTCCTCTGATTGGACAGAACGTAGGAAGTGGCAGAAGGATCAATTCGGGCAGCACTTGTATGTCCGCATCGCGTTCTGGGTCTGGCCCATCACCCCGTCTGCAGTCAGGGTCAAAAAGGAACTCACGGGGAGTCCCGCACGTTCCAGGGCTTCGGCAACCCAGGTATTGCAGTTATTGGTCAACTGATAGCCTCCGGTGGCCCTGAAGAAATGGCTGTGATGATAGAGGCCCCTGCCCAGCGGCACCAGTTGGGCATCCGAGGTCCGGTAGAAGGAGGAGGAGACGAAATCGACCAGCCGCGCCAGCCCCTGACGACTGAGGCGGACCTCCACCACATCACTGTTCCGAAACCGGACGCGGGGATCTTCCCGGATGGAAACGACATGCAGGACACTTTCGGTGGGCCACAAAATCGCCTTGAGGGTGATGCCGCTGGTGACCTCTTCCGCCTGGTAAAAATCAGCATCACCCCAGCCGAATTCATAATAGGTTGATTCACCCATAACTTTTTCCAGATCGGGCAGAGCGGACAGCGACTCGTATGGCAGGATCAGTCCCGTGTGCCATCCGTGACTGACAACAAAAATCGTTCTTTCATCTTCACTGGAATCGGGGAGAGCCTGCCATGAATGGCATCCGGCGCAGCCTGTGAAAATCACCAGAAGCAGCATGTATGGAACAAACCGTCCTTTCCAGATCAAGGAACGTCTCATTTTCTAGGATCCGTCAAAGAATTACAGAATACATTGAAAACAGATTGTTTCACATCAACCCTTTTCCGCTATCATCCATGTCAGAACACACAGAATTTGTGAAAACCTAATCCGTCCATGAAAGGACTCGACTTTGAAACCAAGTTTTTGTTTAGTTTATGCAAAACATGGATGTCCATGTTTGAAATTTCGGTAAGGAAACGTTTTGGTTGTATTGAGCTACTTTTTACTGTTTTTGAACTGGCTGGTGATTGCCACCTCGATCTACCTGCTTTCTTTAATGTCCCATGCCCTGCTTTGGGGATTTGCGGTTGGAACGATGGTGATGGTCGGGTTTTATGCACTGGGGCAGGCTTTCAGCCCGCCGGTTAGGCAGGGATGAGCCGATTCATCGCTTTTGCCGGAGGAGGGCTGGTTGGATTAGGCCTGCTTTACCTAAGCAGGACTTTGTGGATGCTGTGGCTGTTGCACCTCATTGTCCTCATTTCCGGGGCAGAAAACATCCCCCCCGGTTGAACCAAGAGACTTTCTAGACCTCCACGAGTCTGGAACTTCTTCTATAAAGCTCGAAACAAAACAGATCAAATCTCAGGGCTTGAGAAGATATGAGCCCTTCGGTTTTTTCTCAGGGATTTTTCACTTTTCCCGGTGCTCATCGGGTCTTTGGCTCCCACGCTGGTGATTGTAAACCGCCCCGAATCGAATCCATCTTTGGTCAACGAATTCATGATGGCTTCTGCACGACGTAATCCGAGCTGGACATTGTTCAGTTTCGACCCCTCACCGTATTGGGGTTTAAGCGGATCGGTGTGCCCGGTGACGACGATTCTCTGAGTCGGGTATTTTCTCAGACAGCGAGACGCTTTGGCGAGTTCTGCTCTTGCCGATTTATTGAGTGAAAATTTACCCTGGCTGAAATAGATCTCAGATTCACAGACCCCGGTCTTTGGAGAAGGAAAACTGGGGTTGGAACTGAGGTAGGTCTGTTTGGCAAGGTGGATCACAAACTGTGTCCGGGACCCCACGCTGCCGCGGGTCAGTTTGAGAATCTTATATTCTTCCCGGTCCACATTCCATTCGAGTTCTCCCTGAACCAGATGCGTTTGTTCCACATTCTCCCGGTACACGCGTTCGCGGTACGCAGAAAGGTTCACCGATTGATTCTGGCTCGCCGAAAGTAAAATGTCCGCAAAGATATCCTTCACCGGGCGTCCGCTGATGGGAATGTTTGCAGCAATCCTTGAATCCAGAATCAGATTGTTGGCTTCCGCAGAGCTGGATTTTTTAGATTCTGGTTTTTTCATGCTGCTGAACATCACATCGTGTTCGAGCGTGTACTTTTCATAAGTTTGGATCTTGCGCTTCAAATAATGGTTTTCGTATGCCTGACGGGTTTTTGCCAATTTCTCGAGGATGCTCCCGTTCTTTTGATCCTGATCCAGGGCATCCCGTTTTTTCTCCAGTTCGGCGATGCTCTTCATGATTTTCTCAATGTCTTCCTTGAGGCCATTCCTGAACATGGTGAAGTAGGAGATGCGCGTGTTGATGGTTTTTAATGAGTAGTCATTATTCACTTTTTGATGTTCTTTTCTCCCCGGTTTTCAACGCTCGTGACCCCCTGGGCAAAGGGGAAGCCCTCAACCCGTTGGAACAGGTAAACGTATTCATTCGCCTCATCATCAAAACGGGTGATGTTTTCAGGATAAAGGAACGTAATCCGGACATTCCCGTTCTGGAAGGGAACGTTGAGCTTCTTACTGTGCATGTTGGTGATATGCGCCAAGACCGGCTCTTCAATCTGCCGGAAGATCGATTTATTCTGCAGTTCCTCTCCATTGGACCCGGCTCCTGCGATTTCGGCAGTAAAAGGCATTTTCACCGCAACCAGGGATATCAGCGGAATGTTTCGAAGATTGCTGATGTATATCTGCTGATCAACGTTGATCTGAACAATCTGCCTGCGGATGATATCTATTTCAGACTGAAGTTTGCTGATGGCTTTTGAGTATTGCTTGACCAGAATGCTGTTGCTGTTGTTTCCAGACTTATCATTGACGAAGGTACTGAACGCCGCCCGGTAATCTTTCTCGAGCCTTTCCAATTCCTGGTGCCATTGCCTGTCGGTATCCAGGATATTTTCAAGCCAGATATTTTCGCTTTGAGGAATTTGATAGAAATTCTGAATCCCCCGGTTTTGGATGATATGCTCCGTCACCGATTTCAAAAACACAGCAGTTGCTTCCTGATCCTTCTCAGGTTCTTTCGGAATCGGATAAAAATTTGAAGAATCCAACGCATTTCCCTCGGCTTGGCTTGAGGCTGAT
The DNA here is from genome assembly GCA_001469005.2 of SAR324 cluster bacterium lautmerah10. Lineage (GTDB taxonomy): Bacteria > SAR324 > SAR324 > SAR324 > NAC60-12 > UBA1014. The sequence goes on along the minus strand of LNZD02000054.1, from coordinate 4,357 downwards.
GGCTGGTCTTGTGACACATTCGCTGCCACTTGCTGTGCTTGAAGTCCAGAATTCGAAAAGGACGAAGCACCCAAAAAAACGAAGCAGAAGCAAAACCGAAGCAATCTGGCACTGGAGAAAGCCAAAACCCGCTTTGCAAACCAATGATTGGAGTAACTAAATAAATTTTTGATCTTTGAAAAAATAGGCATACTGTTTCTCATGTAAGGTAAATAACACATTCATTTTCTAGAAGAAATGACCTGTAACCACAAGCAGGAAGTCACTCAACTCAAGATCCGTCAAATTGACTTAGATTAATAAAGTGAACGTTCAGGAATTCCTTTTGCATGATGGGAATTTTCCAAATTAATAGAAAATAGGTTTTTTGAAATGAAATTTTTTCGTGCCCTCCTCCTTCAGTTCATTGCTCTTTCAGGTTTTGTCTATGCTTCATCGGATTCGGACAAATCCAGAGAGTTCTATCTTTGTGTGAAAGTAAAGAAAAATCCTGTGGAACAATGCAGCAACAAAATTTTCGGGAAAAAAGATTCTTTGAAACTCTTCACCATCGCAAAAGCCCAGGTAGCGAGCTCTAAACCTGCTGTCAACCAGCAGACCCTCAATTACAAACGTCTTCAGAATCTGGTTCGTTCCCCGGAAGAAGCAAGCAACTAGTCTTGACATCATTTTAAGCCTTCGGAAATCTCCAATGCGTGTTTCTTCCCTGAAAACACCCCTGGGGTTCGTCCACGTCAGAAGCTAGCTGACCTCTTCTAACACAGCTTGACCAATCCGCTTTAAGACACAATGTCCTGTCCAAAGTTAGAGTATGCACTTGTGTTCTTATGCGGTTTGATTAAAGTAAAAAGGTTTAAATTAAATGTATTTTAACCTTTTCATGAAGGACTTGCGGAATGGAGATTTCTTTTGAGTGAAGACAAGCTTGAGTTTCAAGGAACGGTCATTGAATCGTCAAAAGGGATTTTTCGGGTCAAATTAGAAAATGAACATGTTGTAATTGGACATCTCTCCGGGAAAATGAAAATGCATAAAATCCGTGTTCTTCCGGGAGACACAGTGACGGTTGAACTCTCACCTTACGATCTTTCACGCGGCAGGATTGTCCGGCGCGAAAAAATTGTAAGTTAGCACCCCTCAGCAGCTTACCTGCAGCTTTTTGATAGATGTTGAATAAAATCGGTCAGTTTTTTTCTGAAGACCTGGCTATCGATCTTGGCACGGCGAACACCCTTGTCTTCTTGAAGGGACAGGGGGTCATCATTCGTGAACCCTCAGTGGTGGCAGTCAAAGAAGATTTTTCCGGAAAGAAAACCGTATTGGCGGTCGGACATGAAGCCAAACTGATGTTGGGCCGCACCCCGGGAAGCATTACCGCCATCCGGCCGATGAAAGACGGAGTGATTTCCGATTTCGACATCACCGAGCAGATGCTCCGTCATTTCATCCAGCAGGTCCGGAAAAAACAGAGTCTGTTGAAATTTCGTCCGAGGATTGTGGTTGCGGTACCCTCAGGTATCACCCAGGTCGAAAAGCGTGCTGTCCGTGAATCGGCGACCTCCGCCGGAGCAAGAGAGGTTTACCTGATTGAAGAACCGATGGCCGCGGCCATCGGTGCAGGATTGCCGATCAGTGAACCCAGCGGGAACATGATCCTGGATGTCGGAGGAGGAACCACCGAAGTGGCCGTGATATCGCTTTCCGGAATCGTCTACAGTGAGTCGACCCGCATCGGCGGAGACCGCGTCGATGATACCATTGTCCAGTACATGAAACAGCAGTACAGTTTGCTGATCGGTGAAAGAACTGCGGAAGAAATCAAAATCCAGCTCGCTTCGGCCTATCCCATGGCAGAAAGCCAGACGATGGAAGTCAAGGGTCGAGACCTCGTCAGCGGAATCCCAAAAACGCTCTACATCAACGATACGGAAATCCGTGAGGCCCTTGCAGATGTCTGCAGCAGCATCGTTCAGGCGGTTCGTAATGCCCTCGAAAGTACGCCTCCAGAACTTTCTTCCGACATCGTCGACAGGGGAATCGTTTTGGCAGGAGGAGGTTCCCTGTTGAAAGGCCTGGATCTGCTTCTTCGGGACCAGACCGGATTACCGGTGATGTACGCGGAAGACCCGCTTTCTGCAGTTGCCAATGGCACTGGTAAAGTCCTTGACGAACTCGACCTGCTTTCCACCATCTCACTCGACTGAGTCCGATCCGGTTAAATTTTTCATCATCCCCGGTCCCAAATGAACCTGTTTGTTGACACGATCTGTCAGCGTACTTGCCATGCCCTGGAAGAACTTTTTCCAGCCGGGGAATGGAAGACTTCGGAAATCAAGGCACTGATCGAACAACCTCCCGATGCAGAGATGGGAGACTTTGCCCTGCCCTGCTTCAGTTTTTCGAAGAAACTCAGGCGCTCTCCAAAACAAATTGCGGAGGAACTCGAGAATCTTCTCGCTCCTGAGCCTTCAGAAGATCAGATTGCGGATTCTGAAGAACTACTGCCTTTTTCCCGAATCAAGGCGTTTGGTCCCTATCTCAATTTTTTTCTCGATCCAGAAACCCTGGCTCGGGAACTGTTGCCCTCCATCTTCCAGAAATCCTCCACAGGGGATCATGATACCTCCGATTCAGGAAAGGGAGGCCAAGGTAAAATCCGGGAAAAAGTGATGATTGAGTTTTCCCAGCCCAATACCCATAAGGGATTTCATGTAGGGCATTTAAGAAATGCGGCTTTAGGAGACTCGCTTTGCAGGATCTTCCGTTACAACGGGTATGAGGTTGTGGCAGCGAATTATTTCGGAGATGTCGGCACCCATATCGCAAAATGTCTCTGGTATTTCCTCAATCACTGTGATGAATCCCCGCCTGATGAACTCCGGGGAGAGTGGCTTGGGGAACTCTATACCAAGTCGGTCCAGCTTCTGGAAACTCTGGAAGGCGAGGAAGCGCAACAAGCACAGACTGAGATCAGTAATCTGCTTCGCAGGATGGAGGAGAAAGATCCGGAGTTGAGCAAGGTCTGGGAAGAAACAAAGCAGTGGTCGATGGATGATTTTAAAGAAATCTACCGCTGGCTTGATATTCATTTTGATCATGATTTTTATGAATCCGATGTCGATGAAGAAGGGCGGCAGATGGTGCTTGAAGGTGAAAAAAACGGCACCTTCATTCGTTCGGAGGGAGCCATCGGGATTGATCTTGAAACAGAGAATCTTGGTTTTTTTATGCTGCTCAAGTCCGACGGCAATACCCTCTACTCGACCAAAGACCTGGCCCTGGCACGACGCAAGTTCGACCAATTTTCGGTGGACCGTTCGGTTTATGTGGTCGGTGCCGAACAGACCCTGCACTTCAAACAGGTTTTTGCGACATTGAACAGGATGGGATATTCCCAAGCTGAACGTTGTTATCACCTTCCCTACGCACTGGTGATGCTCCCCTCCGGAAAAATGAGTTCACGTGAAGGAAACGTGATTCTCTTTTCAGACATGCGGAAGCAGATGAGGGATTACATCCTTGACGGGCTGCTTGTCGAACAAAACCGGGAATGGGATGAAAAGGAAGTGGAAGAGACCTCGCACCGGATTGCCCTTGCTGCCATTAAATACGGGATGCTCAGCCAGGATCCAAACAAACCCATCGTCTTTTCAATGGAAGACTGGCTGGTATCAGAAGGCGATACCGGGACTTACCTTGTCTACGCCTATGTCCGGATTCGAAGCATCGGAAGACAGGTTGCTCTTTCCGTCAATGACCAGATTGACTTCTCTCTGTTGGACCATCCGAATGAGAAACTGCTGATGCGCCGTATGCTGGATTTTGAAAGGGTTGTCTGGAAATCCGGAGAATTGTTCAAACCCTCCTTGCTGGCAAGATACCTCTACGAACTCTGCCGCGATTTCAGCAGGGCTTATGGGACCTGTTCCGTAAAGCATGCCGGGTCCGAAGCATTACAATCCGCGAGGCTTCTGCTTTTTCATTGTGTCGCCGAAGTTCTGAAAACCGGTCTTGGCCTGCTTGGCATCACTCCTCCGGAAAGAATGTGAACCCCCTTATCCATCCAAACGGTTTAAGTTTCACCAGAAATTTAAACCTGTTGTTTTTGATGATGGTCCTGGGGTTTCAGGCGAATGCAGATTATTTCAAGTGGGAACTCGAAGTTTTTGCAGAAGGTCCGGGAACGAAGATGGAAACGATTCCAGTCATCGACGGGGAATCACTTTTCAAATGGGGTAAGGACGGGAACTGCAGCATCAGTGATGCCTGGACCCGGTTGGAACCGGAACTGACCATCGAGGGGAAAACCCTTCTTTGTGAAAAAGGAGAGAAGAGAAAGTCTGTTAGTCTCATCTGC
>LNZD02000053.1 GCA_001469005.2 SAR324 cluster bacterium lautmerah10 | reverse complement strand
AACATTTTTGAAGTTTCTAGAAATATTTTCTGGTATGGCGTTTCACCTCCTGAATCGATTCTGAAATCTATCGATTCCCAGGAAGACAATATGGAACATCGGAGATCATCCGGTGCAGGGAGTAGATCAGGTTTCGCAACTTACATTTCCCCTCTCCAGGGATACTGGAACATGACGATCATTTCCGCGCCTTCCTCACCCGTTGAAATCTCGAAGCGGTAAGTGTTCCCGGAACCGCCGACGAGACGCAGACCGCCTCCGTAGGAAGAGCGGGTGATCTTGCCAAGATCCTGGGCTTCTTCGGAGACGCTTCCCTGTTCCCAAAAAACCGTTGCCTGCAAGGCCTGCAGGACATCGCTGAAAAAATACCAGTCCAACACCTCGGTGCTCGTATCGAAGTTCCAGCGCAGTTCCGTTCCATAAAACAGGGTGTGCGCGGCCTGGTAACGGTTGCCAGGGTAAGAACGCAAACGGTCTTGACCGCCGAGCGGATGGGCTGTTCCGTTACGGTTGGCGTTGATGGTGTTTTGGGCTTTGTTGACGTAAGGGGCACATGCTTCAGAAGTTGGAGCATATGAACAACTTGTAGCATTTTCTTCATTTAACCCTTCGGCCAAAAGTGCTGTTTTCAAATCGGTGTAGCCCTCTTTTCGTACCTTCGCGTCCGAGCGGAAGAAATGGAAAGCCCAGGTACTTTCCCCGAAAACAGGCTGATAAAAAGTCAGGCCGTGGGAGGTCAAGTAATACTCGGGGCTGTCGGCGTCTTCCGAGGTGTTGAGATCGTAGGTGCTTTTCAGTCGCAAACCGGTTCGCGGATCCTTGAAATCATCGGTCCAGTCCAGCTGCAGTTCAATCCCCTCTTTTTTACCCTGAAAAGTCTGCGGAGGGTCAATTTCATTTAACAAGTTCCCTTTCGAATCCAGGATTTTGTGGGACTCTCCGTATTGAGTCTGGCTGAGCAATGCGGCTTCCAGGCGTCTTTCGAAAAGGCTCAGGGACACTTTAAAGATGTCCATTTCAAACTTGTTGCCGACGATGATGTTGAAATCATCTTTTTCACTTTCCATCCCCCGGCTGCTGTAACTGTTAATCCCGTATTTGCTGATATTGAATTTCCATCCGCTGAAGTAGATCAGTTCCGGAACGACAAATACTTCATCGACGGATCCGACCAGACCTGCAGCATCGCCGCTGAAACCCACCAGGTAGGCATCGATGGTGGTTTCCAGGAAATTCCCACTATAGCCGACCAGCATCAATCCCTCGCCGATCCCTGGGAAAACATAAGGTGCGGGAAAGACCAGGTAACCCGGAATGGTGCTGAACTGCTCCTGCCTGCGCTCCGGGCCCAGTGAGAATGCGGTTGGGACAGATAACATCATGAAACATATGATGGATGAAAGGATTTTGATTGCCGTGTACATGCTTGTTATAGGATGCGTGTTGATCAGAAAAGAATCCCTCGATTGGTCCCCCCAGAAAAAACCCCGAAAACAATCGGCTCAAAAAAGTTGAACCGTCCTTATTGATGAAAAGGGAACGCGGGAATTAGTTTGCAGCCTTGTTTTTTAAACTATGGTAAAACATAAATTGTCAAAAATTTTATATTTATATGATTTTTTGAATTAATAAATTTGTGACTCGAGTCACTCAAACTTTCATAATTATTGCTAGGCATTTAAAGCTCTGGAGATTAAAAAATGAATCGGTTCTGTACCCTTTCAAATCTCCTAAGATAAGATTTCACAATGAATTCATTGACACTTGAACCCTTCCAATAACAACAATGCCTGACACAGAAGTGATTTTGATCCGTCATGGAGAGACGGAGTGGAATGTAGCAAAGCGTTTTCAAGGACATAAGGACAGTGATTTGACTGAAAATGGGAAACAGCAGGTGGAAGCCCTTGGCACACGTTTTCAGGACGAGGATCTGGATCAGCTCTACAGCAGTGACCTGTTGAGAACACAAAAGACGGCGAAACCAGTTTCTCTTGGGACTGGATGTCAGGTCGAATTGGATGTCAGACTACGTGAAAAAAACCTCGGGATTTTCGAAGGGCTGAATGTTCCGGAGATCCAGGAACAGCATCCTGAAGCATACAAAGCCTTCAGGGAGGGAGGAGCACGTTACCGCATCGAAAGTGGAGAAAGTACCCTTGATCATCTGGTCAGGGCTTTAGGATTTCTGGAAGAAATTCCGCAAAAGCATGAAGGTCAAAAAGTCGGCATTGTCACTCACGGAGGTTTCATCAGGGTCATCCTCAAAAACAGTCTTGGCATGTCCCAGGATACTCCTACCCGGTTTACGATTCCTAACACCAGCATCCACCGCATTGTCTGGAAAAAAGATCAATGGATCGTCTCTTCCATGGGGGATGTTTCCCATCTCAACGGTTTCTCAAAAACGTGAGAACGTTTGATTGAATCAAAAGGGATTCCCCATTTGGATTCCGATAAAAACCGGAAATTTTCCTTCATTTCGGGTAAGCTCCGGAATAAAAGACAACCTCTTTCTAAAATCCGAAGTTGAAACTTGAAGCCTATCAAACCCTGCATTGTGATGCCGGATGGAGGAGGTTCTCGTTCCTTAAGCTGATTGCAGAAGACGGAACCACCGGGATTTCCGAATATAACGAATGTTATGGAAGTCCTGGATTAACCGGGGTGATCGAGGGAGTGCTGGAATGGATCATTGGAAAGAATCCCTTCTCCCACGAAAAACTTTCTGCGGAATTATACGCCCGTACCAGGCAGGCCCATGGGGGGATCGCCCAACAGGCAATCGCAGCAGTGGAAAATGCCCTGGTCGATCTCAAGGCTCGTTCGCTGGGAGTCCCTGTTTACGAACTGCTTGGAGGAGCGGTCCGGGAAGAACTTCCTCTTTACTGGTCACACTGTGGAAGCTACCGGTTGCCCCGAACCGCGGAGATGCTCGGTGTTTCACCGCTGACCTCCCTTGATGACCTGGTTTCTCTGGGAAAGGAAGTGAGGGAAAAAGGATTCAGTGCTCTCAAAACAAATATTTTTCTTTTTGAAGAGCAGCCTCATATGCACCAGCCGGGATTTGCCCGAAGTGAAGGCTGGCCCGCACTGAATCCGGAACGCAGGATCATCAACTCCCTCAAGGAGCAACTTGCCGCATTCCGAGAAGGGGCAGGACCGGAACTCGAGATTCTGCTGGATCTGAACTTCAACTACCGTACCGAAGGTTTTCTCACGGTTTGCAGGGCACTGGACGATCTCGGTCTCGGCTGGTTTGAAATGGATCTTTACGATCCTGCCGCTTTGGCAAGGATCAGGCATGCCCTCAAGACACCGGTCGCCTCCTGTGAATCCCTGTTTGGATTACGCGGATTCCGCCCTTTTTTCGAAAGCCAATCCATGGATGTGGCGATCGTGGATGTGCCCTGGAATGGAATCTGGCAGGCAATGAAAATCGCAGGCCTCGCGGAAAGCTTTGAGGTGAATGTTGCGCCGCATAATTTTTACGGACACCTTTCTACATTGATGAGTGCCCATTTCTGTGCAGCCATCCCCAACTTCCGCATCATGGAAATCGACATCGATGATGTCCCTTGGAAAGACGACCTGGTCACCAAACCGCCTCTGATTCGAGACGGCATGCTGAAAATTCCTGAAGGTATCGGCTGGGGCACGGAACTCAATGAGGAGGCCATCGCAGCCCATCCTGTCAAAAATACAGGTGATGAAAGGAAATATGATCGGGGAATGGGTTAGGACGGTCTACAGGATCACAGCTGGTTCTCCAAAAAATTTAAATGATCGATTCGCTAAATCCTGTTCTAAAGTCCGGAACATGAAACAGAAAACGGTTTTGCCTGCTTCCCGATTTTGGAGCAGGAAATCGATCTTGGTCTTATTCATTGGTTTCTGTATTTTTATCCCCCCTCAAGTTTCATTTTCGGAAGACGCTGAAAAACCTTCGGTTGCTCCTCACCTCATCCCGGGTTTTCGCAATTACTTTGCTGAAGATTCGTATCAACTTCAGGACCTGGCATACCAGAACCGGCTGCCCGGAAGCCCTCCTGTCTCCAAAAAACCTGCCTGCTCTGCGACATTATCTCCAACTGCAGGGAGTGTTTTTGCCAGATGCGGAACCCGCACAAAAGCCGGGAATAAAAACGCCAAGGGCAACACCATCTTTGGTGGAAAGCCGTTCCCGGATTACGACTACCTTAAAAACTACATCGACTTCGGTAAGTTAAACGGCGTTCAATCCCCGGGTTCTTCCGAGAAGAAATAACCTTGAGGGGGTTGATTTTTTCCGAATTCCTCCCTTTCTTTTGAATCCTTATTACCAGTCCTTACTCTTAAAAAAATCATATAGTTAAATTTAAATCGACTCGATTGCTGTTTCTTGTTACCCGAACTTTTTGGGGTTTGATCAAATCCAAAAACGCGGTGATTTCTCCAAAAACCTGAAAATTTCATTTCCGAAACCGGATTTTGGACTTTTTCCTGCTTGTCCTGAATCGAATCCATTGATGCATTTCCCGGAGATGTTATGAAAAGTCATGAAATCACACAGGAAGAACTGGAACAGATCGATATCAACGACTGGATCAAGAATCATGAAGTCCACAAAGACCGACTGACCCCAGCGATCATCATCACGGCAGTGGTCATTTGCAGTGGTTTGCTGACCCTCAGTTTTGCCGGTTTTCTCATCTGAAAATTGACTTCAGGAAACAGGAAAAATCCCCAAACTTCTAAACCGTTCCTGAATCTTAACCAGATGGATAGATTGCGGTTCGAGGATGCCGAAAGAACTCTGCTTTTGAAGTAAATTAAACCTTTCAGATTTGATGAAATTTCTTTTTTGTCTGCTTGCGGCAGTTTTTGTTCTGGCTGCCTGTGAAACCAAAATGGTGAAAACCACCATCCGGAAGAGTAATTCTCAGAAATACTGTGACGATATCTGTTCAGGATCCCTTTTTGGAAACGCCCTGATCACTCCGCTATCAGGAAATTGCGGCTGCTGGTAAAAATCCCCGGAAGTTATAAACCCAACGAATTCCAGGCAATTCTGGTCTAATGGATAACCTTTTCTGGAAGGAGAGGGGCATTCAGGAAGATTTCCAGGAAATCCCTGATCAGACTGCGGCTTCGGCAGTGTTTTCAGGTCCCCTGCGGAAATGGTCGATCACGAAGGCCCAAAGCGCCCCGCCGAATACCTTGGCGACAAACTGCCCCAGGATGATCCAGTGGACTCCCGGGTAGAACCCGAAAGCAACCAGCGGAAAAACGAGAGAATCGACTGCGGCCCCGCCACAGGAGGCAAAGGCAATCTGGAGTGCTTCCAGATTGAAGAAGATGGTGATCAAAGATCCGGAAACGATGAGTGTCACCATTTTGGGCCAGAGGTTCCTGTTTTGCCAATAGTCATGCAATTTGTCCCGGATCGAAAGATCAAGACCTATGAGGAAAAAGGAAATCCCTGTTTCCGCCACCAGGGCCCAGGTCATGGAGACAGTATCGGGGTTGTAAAGTAAGATCAGGATGTTGGCCAGCACGATTGCGGCCAGATAAAGTACAACGTAAATCATGAAAAATGCTCAGGGTCAGACTTGATCAGAATACAAAAAAGATAAGTGATTGGAACAAACACTTCCAACTTCAAATCAATGAACCGGTTTTCCAAATCATGGAAAAACTTCAGCTTTTGGGGTTTGTAAAAAAAGCTAAGATGATGTTGGAAGGATGAATATTCATTCGGCATCAAACCGGGAAACCTCAATCATCATATCCGTTCAAGGAAATCATGAAACACACCATTACCGTCGCCTCCAGTGCTCGGGAAGAATTGATTGACATCACCTTGGAAGTGAAAGCCTGTGTCAAGTCCTGCGGCATCCGTGACGGATTGGTCGCCCTCTATGCCCAGGGAGCAACCGCAGCGATCATGATCCAGGAAAACTGGGATGCGAGTGTTCGAACCGATGTCATCCATCTCCTGCAAAAACTCATTCCCAGGGGAGTCTGGCTGCATGACCAACAGGACGGGAACGGAGACTCCCACCTCAAGGCTGGTTTGGTCGGTCCCTCGGAAACAATTCCGATCATCGGTGGAGAACTCGGGCTTTCCCGCTGGCAGAATATTTTTCTCTGTGAGTTCGACGGTCCGAGAAACCAACGGAGGGTCATCTGTACCCTCCTGGAAGATTAGTTCCGGGAAACTTTTCAGTAATCGCCTCGGAAAAAGTATTTCAAACCGGAACACCTGTTCCGGAATCATCAACCCATTCCTGAAAAATCACTGATTCAGGTTCGGAAAATCATCCGAATACTGCTCTGAATAATCCTCAAACATCGCCATCGAAGCATGTTGAATCCATTCTTCCCGGATTTCTTCGGCGGTTCCTGCCTGAGCCTCTATTCCCTTCCCTGGGAGTATTTCTTGCGGTCGATCCATGTCCTTAATTTCTAAAAAATGAATAATTAAATCAATACTTTTTCAAGATCTATACCTAAATGCAAGGATGAACCTCAGGAAAATTACTGATTGAGTCCCAAACGTCCTGGAAATACCTTCAATAGAAGTGCTTTTTTGTTTCAAAAAGCTTTTAACAGATGAACGCCCACATCACCCAACTCTATCCATGGAGAGCATATGAAAAGTAAAATTCTATCCTTTCTTCTTTCAGGGGTGTTTGTTTTGACGTGTTTTGCATTCAGCAGCACAACACTGATGGCGAAAAAGCGAATTGTTTTTGGTGGTGGTCCCGCTGGAGGAACCTTTCAGGTGGTGGCCAATGGGGTCCAGGTTTATAAGCCCGTCAAGGCACTCAAGGACTACACCATCAAGGCTCAATCTTCTGCAGGATCCATTGAAAACCTGAGAAAAGTAGACCGCAATCGATCCCAGTTGGGCGTGGTTTATTCAGGACATGTCTATCTCGGCAGAAACGGTATGTTGAAAAACGACACCAACCGTTATGAAAACGTGCTTGCGGTTGCATTTCTCTATGGGGCGCCGGCACAGCTTGTGGTTCGTAAGGGCTCGGGGATTAAAAATCCGGAAGATCTGGTTGGAAAAAAAGTTGGGGTGGGAAATGCGGGTTCGGGAGCCTTCGCCAACTGTGAACTGTTTTTTAATCACCTTGGCATCTGGGACCGGGTCGAACGCAACGCCATGGGGTATAACGACGCGGCAGCCGCTTTTGGCAACAAACAGCTCGACGCCTTCTGGCTTTTTACCGCCTTTCCGAGTGGTGCGGTCATCATGGCGGCACAGACCAATGACATCGGTCTGATCGATCTGGGCGCCTGGGCCAGGAACTCCGGTTTTTTCGAAAAGTATCCCTATTTCACCAAGCTCTCGGTCCCTGCCGGGACCTACCGTGGAGTGGATTACGAGGCTCCTTCGTTCCAGGATTCGACCCTCTGGGTGGCAAGTTCAGAGACTCCCGCGGACCTCGTCTATGATCTCCTTTCTTTGATTTACACCGATGAAGGTTTGAAGCACATGGTCGGGCAAAAGAAAACCTTTAAGGCGATGAGTGTAGACAAAGGGGTTTACGGGATCGTGACTCCGCTTCATCCGGGCGCGGAACGCTTTTGGAAAGAAAAAGGCGTGCTTAAATAATTTCCCCTCCGGGACAGGAATTCCTTCCTGTCCCTTTTCACTCTCACAAAAGGAGCATTGCGTTGTATCAGAAGTTGAATCGTGTCGAGCAGATATTGTTCGACGCGGGAGCCTTGCTCCTGCTCCTGTTTTACGTTTTTTCAGCGGTGATCATGCCGATGGCCACCCAGTATCATCGCGGCATCTACACCCTCGTAACCTACGTGCTGGTGTTTCTGCTTTACCGTTCCAAATCGAAGTGGATGCGAATCGTGGATTATCTGCTGATGCTGGCTTCGATGGTTTGTATCGGCTACTGGATCATGAACTTCGAGGTCATCAATTACCGCACCGGGGCAGAAACGGATTTGGATATGGCCATCGCTATGGTTGGGGTCTTGATCGGGATCGAGTTGGCACGTCGGGTTGTGGGAAACGTCTTCGTCATCCTCGGGATCCTGATGCTGTTATACGGAGTTTACGGGTACCTTGCTCCGGATTTGATCTCCCATGCCGGGGCCACTTTCCCCGAACTCTGCACCAGCATCTTCTACAAGAGTGACGGGGTGTTCGGGATCATGGCCAATGTGCTTGCCACCTATGTCCTGCTCTTTGTCCTCTTTGGCGCGTTTCTGGAAAAATGCGGGGCCCAGCGTTTTTTCATTGACTTCCCACTGGCTGCGGTAGGTCATAAAACCGGCGGCCCGGCAAAGGTTTCAGTGATTGCAAGCGGGCTTTTCGGTTCGATCTCCGGAAGTGCGATTGCCAACACCGTTTCAACCGGGGCTTTCACCATTCCGATGATGAAAAAAGCCGGATTCAAACCGCACATCGCGGGAGGCATCGAACCCGCGGCCTCCATCGGCGGTATGTTCATGCCGCCCATCATGGGGGCAGGCGGGTTCATCATGGCAGAACTGACAGGAGTGCCCTATTCCAAGATTATGCTTTTCGCCCTCTTCCTGGCGCTGATGTACTTTTTCATCGTCTTCATGATGGTTCATTACTATGCCAAAAAAGAAAAAATCGTGGGGGAACGGTATCCCAAGACTGCCTGGGAAATCGTGCGCAGTGAGTGGATCTACACCATGCCTCTGGTGGTGATCACAGCACTGATGCTGAGCGGATTCTCACCCGGATATTCCGCGGTGATCGGACTGGCAACCTGCGTTGCAGTCAGTTTTAAAGAACCGCATACACGCATTGACCCGACCCTCGCATTCATCATGGGGGGCTTTATCCTGGCGCTGGTGATGACTTTTCTGGCTGAGTCGGCAGAGCAATACACCTTCATCTCAATGGAATTCCTGACGCAACTGAAAAGCTGGTTCAGCGGCTGGATTCCCTTCATCGTTGGACTGGCAGCGACTGCGGTGTTTTGGTTTTATCGAAAACCCGACTCCGGAACCGTCCGCAAAGAACTGAACATGTTTCTGGAAGCAGCCCGGGCAGGAACGGAAAGCAGTCTGAAAATTGGAGCAACCGTTGGAGTGATAGGTATCATCATAGGCGTCCTTACCTTCAGCGGATTGGTCCTCACCTTTGCGGATATTGTTATCGAACTTGCAGAGGGGTCGCTGGTGCTGACCATTCTGCTGATTGCCCTGGCCTCTCTGGTTTTGGGGATGGGGGTTCCGGTGACCGCGGCTTATCTGATCACTGCAGTCGTCGCGGTCCCGGCATTGATCCACCTTGGCGTGAATGAAATAGCCGCCCACATGATCGTCTACTGGCTTTCTCAGGATTCAAACATCACCCCGCCTGTTTGTATTGCGGCTTTTGCGGGCGCCACCATCGCCAAAGCCAACATGTGGAGAACGGCGATATCCTCTTTCATGTTTGCCAAATTTCTCTACCTGGCCCCCTTCATCTTCGGATTTGTTCCGGGCTTCACCCTGCAGGGAGATTTGTGGGACATCGTCAAGGTTTTCGTCCTGGTATTGTTCGCCACCTGGGGTTATTCCTGGTTGCTCAGTGGTATTTGGATTTCCCCTTTAAAAAATCTCTTTTCAGCTTCACGTTAATCTGACCTGGCATCCATGATTCCTTCCGAAATCCCTCTCATCGGTTACAAGAAAATTCTTTATACCACCGGCCTCCGTGAGCAAAGCCGCTTTGCTTTTCATCATGCCGCCAGTCTTTCAAGGGCATATCAGGCCCAACTGACGGTTTTCCATGTGGTGCCGGGTGATGATGAAATGGATCAGAGGCTATTGACTTATGTCGATGAAAAGCTTTGGCAGCAGATCAAATCCAGCAGCCTCCGGGAAGTCAAGCAACTTTTGATGGAAAGAAAACGGGACAATGCTGCCATTGTTGAAAGCGTCGATTCGTTCTGTAAAGAAAACGAGCAAAGTATGAGTGAAAATCCCCTGGTGACCTACAACATCGTGGTTGAGTGGGGTCATCCTGCTGAAAAAATCCTGGAGTATGCAGAAAACCACGGATACGAATTGATCATCATGGGGCGGAGACCCTTTCGGACCTGGTCTCGGATTGGAAACAGTACCTCGGTGGAAGTTGCCCAAAGGAGCAGCATTCCCGTGATGATTGTCCAGGTCCCCAGTTCATGAAACGTTGTTTTCAGAATAAAAAATACCTATGTAGACCTTTTTCTTATTTCAGTGTAAATTATTTCGCTAAGCAAGAATCCTGGATTTGATGTTCGTTGTCAGTCCTGTCTTTTGAGAAAACAGTTCTCTTTGAGGATTCTTAAATTCAATCAATGTCACTTTTAAGGAGAGACATGAACTGTAAGAAAATGTTAAAACATCTCGCGCTGGTCCTTGCGGGAGCCATGATCCTGCCGGCTTTTGCAACGGCGGATATTAAAATGGGTGTGATCCTCGGATTCACCGGTCCCATCGAATCGCTGACCCCGGACATGGGTGGTTCAGCTGAAGTCGCATTCAAGGAAGCTTCCGATTCAGGGCTTCTGCTCGGAGGTCAGAAAATCGTTTCGGTTCGTGCTGATTCGACCTGTATCGACAATGCCGCAGCCACCGCAGCTGCAGAAAGGCTGGTAACTGCGGAAAAAGTCGCGGGTATCATGGGTGCCGATTGTTCCGGCGTTACCACTGCTGTTGCCAATAATGTAGCAGTGCCAAACGGGGTTCCGATGATTTCCCCTTCCGCTACATCACCCGCCTTGACCACCATTGCCGATAACGGATATTTCTTCAGGACAGCGCCTTCGGATGCAAGACAAGGCCAGGTTCTCGCATCAATTACCGTCGAGAGAGGAATTACCAGTGTTGCCGTGACCTATGTAAATAGTGATTATGGCAAAGGATTGTCAGATTCATTTGGCAAAGCTTTCCAAGCGTTGGGCGGGACGGTCACGATTTCTGTCCCACACGAGACCGGGAAAGCAGACTATTCTGCAGAAGTTGCGTCAATGGATTCTGCAGGTGGTGATGCCATGGCTGTATTTGGTTATGTAAATCAGGGTGGTCCTGGAATCATGCAGGCCTCGTTGGACAGTGGTTCATTCGACAAATTCATCCTTGCGGACGGAATGTACGGGGATGATCTTTTAACGAATGTTGAAGGTGATTTAACAGGAACATTCGGAACGGTCCCAGGAACCGATTCAAAAGGTGCAGCAACTTATGCAGATATGGCCAATGCTGCTGGTTTGAAAGGGAGCGGTCCTTTCACAGGGGAATCCTATGATGCGGCAGCATTGTTGATCCTTGCCATGCAATCCGCAGGTTCAACCGATGGTGCAGCCATTGCTTCCAATGTCATGGGAGTTGCCAATGCCCCCGGTGAAAAAATCATGCCTGGTGAACTGGCCAAAGGGTTGAGGATTCTTGCCAATGGCGGTGCGGTAGACTACGTCGGAGCAACCAATGTGGAACTGACCGGAGTCGGGGAAGCATCAGGTTCTTACCGAGAATTTGAAATCCGCAATAAGGCGTTTCAAACCGTTCGTTTCCGGTAAATTTCTTCTTTCTTCCGGTTCGGAATGACGATTCCGGGCCGGAATCCTCTCCTCAAGTTATTACAACTAATTTCCGCCGGGGGACTGTTCCGGAAGGATTCCTCTGGGACGGAATCTTAGTACCAGTATTAGAATCAGACCCATTACAACCATCCTCATCTGAGGAGCAACTTCAAGCAGATGCTGCCTGAGGGGATTTGATTCATGTAAAAAACTGTTAATTCCTTCGGCTAGCCAAACCGAGGCTGGTTCCGCTTCGATCCAGGCGAACCAGGTAATAAATGCTCCAAGAACCGCTCCCAGATTGTTTCCGCTTCCACCGAGAATAACCATGACCCAGATCAGGAAAGTATACCTGAGCGGGATGTAACTCCCGGGAGTGAATTGCCCGTCCAGGGTGGTGAGCATGGCTCCTGCAATACCGATCACGGCCGACCCGATGATGAACACCTGGCGGTGCCTGCTGGTGATGTCTTTTCCCATCGCGGCGGCGGCAGTTTCATTATCACGAATAGCCCGCATCATTCTTCCCCAGGGCGAATTCAGAGCCAGGGCAGAAAGGGCAAGGATGATTAGAAGAACAGAAAGAAAAAGACCGGAATAGCAGATTTTTACAAAAACGCCTGAAGCCAGCATCACCGTTTCTCTGAAGGCCTCGGAAGTTCTATCATCGCCCAATCCATTTCCTTCAAACCAAAGTACCAGATTGATGAACCAGTCACTCTTCTGAAGGTCGACCTCGTAAGGCACGGGACGCGCGAGCCCTGTCACGTTTTTTACACCGCGTGTCAGCCAGTCCTCGTTTTTCAAGATCGAAATCATGATTTCGGAGATACCCAGGGTGGCGATGGCAAAATAATCGGATCTGAGGCCAAGGGCAATCCGTCCCACGAGCCAAGCCAGTCCTGCTGCAGCAATCCCGCCTACTGCCCAGGAAAACAGCACGGGAAGGCCGAGTCCTCCGAGAAAACCTGTTTTTGCAGCATCAACCGCCTCAATTTTGATAGCCGCATCTTCATAATAAAAGCGCATCAAGGCATAACCGAGAACAAGAAACAGGGTCAGGACGACTGTTCTCAGACGACTGGGCTTGATCCATTTCCAGATCAGAATTGCCCCCAAGACCGTTCCAACCAAAAACAGAAAGGCCATACCTATTTCGGTTCCTCCGGCATTCCAGGCTTTGGCGACCGGGGAGTAGGAAACGAGAACTGCGGCCAGCCCTCCTACTGCGGTGGAAGCCATCACTCCGGCATTAAAAAGTCCGGCATAGCCCCATTGGATATTCAGTCCCAATGACATGACCGCGGAAATGAGGCACAGGTTGAAAATCGCCAGCATCACATTCCAGGATTGTCCGAAACCCACGGCAAGCAGCAACAAAAACATGATGGAAAAACTGAAAACCGCTTTTCGGGTGTTGCTCATAAGACCCTCCCGCGAAAGATTCCCGTGGGCCGGACCAATAACACCAGGACCAGAATCAGAAAAGAAACAGCAAATTTATATTCGGTTGATAGAAACTGCATCAATCCCTCTGGGGCCATNTCGCTGGGAAGCAGGTATTTCANGAATTTTTTGAAGGCATANGTCGCGGANACTTCNGAGAAGGCAACGATGAAACCACCCAAGATTGCTCCCAGAGGCTGACCGATTCCGCCGACGATGGCTGCAGCGAAAATGGGTAAGAGCAGATGAAAATAAACCAAAGGATTGAAGCTTTTGTCGAGCCCGTAAAGTACACCAGCCAAAGTGATGAGGACTGCTGTGATGAGCCAGGTGGCCAGCACCACCCGTTCCGGATTGATTCCTGAGAGCAAGGCAAGATCCTCATTGTCAGAATAGGCACGCATCGCTTTTCCTGTCCGGGTACGCTGCAAAAACCAGAACAGTGCCGCAACAGCAAGCACCGCCAGCACAACTGTCAGCAATTGGGTCTGTTTCAGGGCAAGCCCCTGACTGAGCCCCGTCATTTTTTTAAATTCACCTGCCTTGATCAGGAACTTCTGCCCGTCACGGAAAATGATTTCATCGGTTCCGATAAAAAGCCTGACGATCCCGTTGAGCATGAACATCACTCCCACCGAAGCAATGACGAAAATAACCGGTCGGCTTTTGCGTAGACGGTAAAATCGAAACACCGAGCGTTCGGTGATCCCTACTAAAAGCATCGTCAACAAAATCCCAAAGGGCAGAGCAAGCAGGGCTGTAGGAAAAAAGCCCGCACTAATCCCCAGAGACTGCAGCCACCAGGTGATGAAAATCGTTCCCATCGTGGCAAAAGACATCATCTCCCCATGGGCGAAATTGGCAAATCGCAGAATCCCGAAAACCAGGGTCACCCCGAGTGCCCCCAGCGCGAGCTGAGATCCGTAAGAAAGAGACGGAATCAGTACATAGTTTGAGATCAGTACCAGCGCGTTGAGCAAATCGTTCACAGGGTGTATCTTCCTTTTTTCATCAGTTAAGCTTCAGCCTCCTAGGAATGAACGCCGGACATCTTCATTGTCCAGCAGTGCCTGACCACTGTCAGTGTATCGGTTTTCTCCGGTCACCAACACAAAGCCCCGGTCGGCAATCCCCAGAGCCTGTCTCGCATTCTGTTCTACCATCAGGATCGCGATACCGGTTTTTTTAACTTCCAGGATCCGTTCAAAAAGTTCATCCATCACGATCGGTGAGACCCCTGCAGTGGGTTCATCCAGCATCAGGACACTGGGTTGGGTCATCAATGCCCGGCCGACGGCCACCTGCTGGCGTTGACCTCCCGAGAGCTCACCGGCCGGCTGTTGACGCTTTTCCTTCAACACCGGGAAAAGCTCGAAAACCTGTTCCATCGTTCCGGAAAAATCGTCGTCGCGGAGATAGGCCCCCATTTCCAGGTTTTCTTCCACGCTCAGGCTGACAAACACGTTTTGGGTTTGCGGGACAAATGCCATTCCGCGCGAAACCCGCTGCTGGGGTGAGAGGCGGGTGATGTCTTCGCCTTCCAACAAGACTTGCCCCTTCAGTTCTCTCAACATTCCCAGCAAAGCTTTCATCGCAGTTGATTTACCTGCTCCGTTGGGACCGACTACGACCGAGATCTCCCCCTTCTCTGCCGAGATGGTACATCCTTTAAGGATATCTCCTGCACCATAGCCTCCGATCAGGTTTTCTCCAACGAGATAGCTCATTCTGATTTCATTTGAGAATCGTGTTCCTTCTTCGTTTCTTCGGCCGCTCCTCGACCGAGATAGGCTTCAATCACTTCTTCATTGGATTTCACCTCTTCAGCGGTTCCTTCGGTCAGCTTCCTGCCTTCAGCCATCACAATCACCGGGTTGCAGAGACGGCTGATAAAATCCATGTCGTGTTCGATCATACAGAAGGTGTATCCTTTTTCACGGTTCATGATCTGGATCGCATCTCCGATTTCCTTGAGCAGGGTTCGGTTTACCCCGGCTCCAACCTCATCGAGGATCACCACCTTTGCGTCCACCATCATGGTTCGCCCGAGTTCCAGCAGTTTTTTCTGGCCACCCGAGAGATTTCCTGCGAGTTCGTTCGCCACGTAATGAAGATTCAGGAACTCCATCACCTCGTCCGCTTTTTTGGCAATCTCTTGTTCCTGCTGTTTAGAAGCACCACGTCTGAACCATGCGCCTGTCAAGCTTTCTCCTATCTGTCCTGGAGAAACCATCATCAAGTTTTCCCGGACCGTGAGGCTGAAAAATTCATGAGCGATTTGGAAGGTTCGCAGCAATCCCTTGGAAAAAAGCTGATGCGGTTTGAGTCCTGTAACGTCTTCTCCATCGAGAAGAATCTTGCCTCGGTCGGGTGCGAAGGTGCCCGCAATCAGGTTGAAAAGAGTGGTCTTACCCGCTCCGTTGGGCCCGATCAGACCGGTGATCAGACCGGTCTGGATCTCCAGGCTGATTCCGTCAACGGCATGAACTCCGCCGAATTGTTTGTAGATGTTCTGAATGGAAATCACGAGAAGTAAACGGCTTGAGGCGGGCTGAAAAGCAGGTCACACAGGTAGGTCAAAAAGAGCCCTTACCGGAGTTTGGAGATGCTTACTGTGTTGGAAGAAAAACTTCAGAAAGATCTAAATGATTAGAAATTTCAATGGTTAATACAGTTAAAACACAACCATTCTTAGTTTAATTCAAAAACATTTCAATCCCTAATTTTCCATAGGACGAATCATCACCCTTGAAAAGAAAATTGATGGAATCAGGGATTTTCAACCACAACTTTGGATTGAGGATTTTTTTCAGCCCAGATGATGGAAAACAAAACCGCCAACCCGCAGAGGGAAAAACCTGTTATCAGAGGGAGAACAGTTCCGTTGAAAACTCCCGCAATCAGGATCCCCAGGGGAATTGAAATCAATGAGGAAAGCGAACCGATCATTGCCGCACCCACTCCTGCAATATGCCCAAGCGGTTCCATGGCAAGGGCATTCAGGTTCCCGAATAAGAACCCGATCCCGGGGAAGATGATCATCATGTAGCCCATGAAAAGCCAAAGTGAAGGCATCTTATCCATCCCGAGAATTCCCAGCAAGAAGATGCCGGATAAGCCAGTGATCACGGAGACACTTGCGAAACAAAGCCTTTTCAAACCGTAGCGGTAGACCAGCCTTGCATTGACCAGGGAGGCGACCCCAAAGGTCAGTGCCAGTGAAGCAAAGAGAAGCGGAAATTCGTCTTTTTTCCCATATCCATCCGCAAATATCTGTTGTGAGGAACTGAGATAACCCACAAACGGGCTGAACAAAAATCCGGTTGCCAGGGTGTATCCCAAAGCCGTACGGGTTTTGAGGACCTCTATCATACCATTTCTGATTTTCCGAAAAGATAACGGCTGGCGGCTTTCGGGAAGCAGGGTTTCATCCAACCGGATCGAGAACCAGATGCAGACCAAAAGGGCTGTAATCAGGAACATCCAGAAAATGGCTTCCCAGTTGAAAAAGATCAGGATTACTTGACCGATGGAAGGTGCAATCACCGGGACCAAAATGAAAACCGCCATCACAAAAGACATGACTCTGGCCATTTCAGGACCCTTGTATCGGTCCCGGATGACGGCATTCATGACGATCCGCGGACTCGCGATTCCGATTCCCTGAAGAAACCTGCCGCACAGCATGATGAACAGAGTTTCACTGAAAATGCAGACCAACCCGCCCAGAGCATAAATCACCAGCCCTGCATAAATCGGGGGTTTGCGTCCGATACTGTCAGAAACCGGGCCATAAAGAATCTGACCGAGACCAAAACCTAGCAGCATGATCAGCACCACCAGTTGGACATCATTGGGGTGGGAAGTGCCGAGATCACGACCGATTTCAGGCAGGGCAGGCAACATCGCATCGATGGTCAAAGCAGTCATCGACTGCATGGCTGCGGTTAAGGCTACAAATTCCGCAAAACCCATCCGCGAAGTGTCTATTTTCAACTAATTTTTTTTGTTTCTAAAATTTTATGGATTCTTTTGATGAATCAGATCACCGGGCAGAGTCCGCCGTCAAGGTTGATGGCCGTGCCGGTGATGTACGCCCCTCGGGCGGAACAGAGGAATGCGACCAGGTCCGCGTACTCTTCTGCCTCACCGACTCGTCCCAATGGGACTTTGTTTCCGAGTTCGTTGTAGAATTCTTCCAAGGAGCCTTTTTCGCTGCGGCGCTCCCATTGTGCGCTTTTGATCAAGCCGATACAGACGGCGTTGACCCGGATCTTGTCTTTGGCCAATTCATTGGCAAGGGATTTTGTGAGATTGTTGCCTGCAGCTCGGGAGACACTGGTAGGGAGCGCCAACGAACCTGGGGCCTTCCCCGCACCAGTGGTGGCATTGACGATCGAACCGCCTCCCATTTTTCTCATGTGAGGAACTGCTCCACGGCACATCCGGATCGCGCCCATCAGTTTCAAGTCGAGGTCTTCCTGCCATGCTTCATCGCTCAATGCTTCCAGTCCTGAAGCTGCAGACTTGCCGGCGTTATTGATGAGGATGTCAATCCCGCCGAATTCCTCCACGGTTTGATCAATCAATTTCGTACAATCTTCGGCTTTACAGACATCCGCTTTCATGCCCAAGACGGAGCCATTCGTTTCTTTGCGCAAGTCTTCGGCGGCCTGCATCAGATGCTCTTCCCGACGGGCGCAGATGACCACTTTTGCTCCCTCAGATGCGAAGCGTTTGGCGGTTGCCCGGCCAAGCCCGTCACTTCCTCCGGTGATGATGGCTACCTTGTTTTTCAGTTCCAGATCAAACATTTCCTGCTCCAATGATTTTTTATGAAAAAATTGTGTTACAAGTCCATCAGCCACATTAAAGTCAATGCCTTGGCATGTCAAATAAGGGGACGGGGGACCAGATTCCAAGAGAATTAGGAAGCTATTTTTTGGAAGATGTTTTCTTGAGCCGGCAGGGAGGATGCGATACGATTTTCATTTTTCCAATGAATCCAGTTTAAATTTCATTCTTATTTTTAAAAGAAATAAAGGAGTTCATGCTAAAAATCTGGGGCCGGGCCAACTCGGTTAACGTTCAAAAGGCGGTCTGGGCAGCAGCCGAAACAGGAGTTGCCTTTGAGCGAGTGGACGCCGGGATGGCCTTCGGCAAAAACAATGAGGACTGGTATCTCGAGTTGAATCCGAATAGTTGAATCCCAATGGTAAGATTCCATTGCTTCAGCATGAGAGATTTTCCTTATGGGAAAGCAACGTTATTGTCCGTTATCTTTGTCAGACTTTTTCGATGGGCAAGCTTTGTCCTGAAGAAGTCGAACTTCGTTTTCTGGCGGAACAGTGGATGGACTGGACCGTTTCCGAGTTGGGGCCTGCCATGCATCCTGTATTTTGGGGATTGGTGCGGACACCTCCTGAAGAAAGAAACCAGCAGGCAATCGAATCAGGAATCAAGGCCTGTATCAGGCTTTTCTCGATGCTCGACAAGCACCTTCAGCACTCGGGTTTTGTTTGCGGTTCGGATTTCACCATGGGGGACATTCCTGCGGGAGCGATGGCTTATCGATGGTTCAATATGGAAATCGACCGTCCCGCGCTCGAGGCATTACAGGAATGGTATGAGAAACTGCTGGAACGTCCGGCCTACCGAGAGCACGTGGTCATGCCATTGACATGAACACCATTTCGGATTTAACTCCTAAACCGTTTTCATTAAGTTGAATCTCCGTTAATGCATACCGAAAGGATTTCTTGAACAAGAAAAAGCTCACTCATGCGGAACTGGCGTCGCGACTGGATTCGATTCCGAGAATCCATTTGGCGCATCTCCCGACTCCCCTGGATGAATGCCCAAAATTGAGTGAGAAACTGGGTGGTCCAAGGATCTTCATCAAGCGTGATGATATGACCGGTCTTGCTTTCGGCGGCAACAAAACACGTCAATTGGAATTTCTCCTGGCGGAGGTACTCACTCAAAACATTGATGTGCTGGTAGCCGGAGCCTATACCCAGTCCAACTGGTGCCGCCAGATCACCGCCGCTACAAGAAAACTCGGAATGGATGTCTCCCTCGTTCTCGCTCACGGGGAAAAAGGTCCCAGCCGCCAGGGAAACCTGCTGCTTGATGAACTGATGGGAGCAGAGATTCAGGTGGTGGACCTGGAGGACATCCAGGATCTTCCTCCACTCCTTGACGCGGAAGCAGAGAGACTGAAGAAACTCGGGCGCCGTCCCTTCATCATTGACCCTTTTCGTCCGGATGTTCTGGCACGCTCCGCATTAGGTTATGTCCAGGCCGTGCTTGAAATGGAGTTACAGTTTGAAGATTTCGGAATCCGCCCGGACTGGGTTTTTGTTTCCGGAGCCAACATGACTCCTGCCGGTCTTAGCCTGGGTTTCCGGATTCTCGGCAGGGAGACCCGGGTTTCCGGGATTGCACCCATTTTATGGGATGAAGACAGAAAGGTGGACATTGCCCGGATTGCCAACGCCACTGCAAAACTGCTGCAATGTGATCTTGAACTCAGTCCCTCAGATATCCTCAGTTCCGATGAATACATTGGTGAGCGATACGGAGTAATTACCCAGGAGGGGCGGGATGCCCTGAAACTGGTTGCTGAAACCGAGGGGATTTTCCTCGATCCGGTTTATACCAGTAAAGCCATGGCCGGCATGATCGATCAAATCCGAAAAGGGATCATCAGAAAAAACGAAACCGTTGTCTTTATCCATACCGGAGGTCTTCCCGCCCTGTTTGCCTATGC
>LNZD02000052.1 GCA_001469005.2 SAR324 cluster bacterium lautmerah10 | reverse complement strand
GAAGAGAGATTGAGCAGTTAGTAAATTCTAGATCCTAGTATTTTACTCATTTGCTTGTTCATCATCACAGTTCTTTTATGTCCTGAGAACTCTCCTCAAACGCCTTGTTGCATAGGGTTCAACTTCAAGCCAGGAAATCAGCAGTTCTTCTTAAATTCAAAGCGTTATTACAAAAAACTGGAAGCAGATTTCTTCAGCGTTAAACTGATGGGACTGCTTCACATGCTCTAGCTTCTTTTCATGTCAGGAAAATCAGATCAAAGGAATCCTGGAACACCCCTCGACCTTGACTGGGTGGATGCGGTTCAGGTCAACCGCAGTGCGGTCGAGAGACGGTGTTCCAGTTTGACGAAAAGAAGAAGTATCAAGAAAGCGTGGCAGGCCGCATGGCTGCTCAAAGCCATTCGCTGTATGGATCTGACCACGCTCTCCAGCGATGACACCCCTGACCGGGTTCGGCGATTGTGTTCCAAAGCGCTCAGACCGCTGAAACAGGAATTGACCAACGATCTTGGGATCACCTCCCTCAATCTGACTGTGGGTGCAGTATGTGTTTATCATGCCTTGGTCGAAACCGCTGCCAAAGCACTCGAGGGATCCAACATTCCCGTGGCTGCGGTGTCTACGGGTTTTCCCCATGGACTCAGTCCGCTTCCAAGGCGGATTGAGGAAATCCGGGATTCGGTTTCTGCAGGTGCACTGGAAATCGATATCGTGATCACCCGAGCCCATGTATTTTCAGGAAACTGGGAAGCGCTTTACCAGGAAATCAAAAGTTTTCGGGAAGCCTGTGGGGATTCCCATTTGAAAACCATTCTCGGAACAGGAGAGCTGGGTTCGCTCCGGAATGTCGCCAAGGCCAGTCTGGTCTGCATGATGGCCGGTGCAGATTTCATCAAAACCTCAACCGGGAAGGAGCCTCAGAACGCGACCCTGCCAGTCAGTCTGGTGATGCTGCGTATGATCCGGGATTATCATCAGAAAACCGGACATAAGGTCGGTTTCAAGCCTGCCGGAGGAATCCGCACTGCGAAACAGGCGCTGGAATGGCAAATTCTGATGAATGAAGAACTTGGAAGAGAATGGCTCGAGCCTGAGTTGTTCCGCTTTGGTGCCAGTGGTTTACTGACCGATATTGAACGGCAACTCGAACATTTTGTGACCGGCCGTTACTCGGCGGCATACCGTCAACCGATGGGGTGATACATGAATCTGGAGACTCTCTACGAAAAAATGGAATACGGTCCTGCTCCCGAAAGTCCTAATAATGCTGAACAATGGCTGAAAGATCACCAGCACAAGTTCAGTCTTTTCATCAACGGCAAATGGACTGAATCCTCCAAGAAAAACAATTTCGAAAGCATCAATCCTGCAACGGGTAAATCCCTTGCCTCGATCAGTGAAGCATCAGAAAAAGAGGTCGACCAGGCGGTCAAAGCAGCAAAGAAGGCTTTTGAATCCTGGAGTGGGCTGGATCCGCATCAGCGGTCCCGTTTTCTTTACGCGATGGCGAGACAGATGCAGAAGCATGCAAGACTGCTGGCGGTTCTGGAAACCCTCGACAACGGAAAAACCATCCGGGAAACCCGTGATATCGATGTTCCGCTTGCGGTGAGGCATTTCTACCATCATGCAGGTTGGGCTCAACTTCTTGATCAGGAATTTAAAAATCATCAGCCCTTAGGTGTCGTCGGTCAGATCATCCCCTGGAATTTTCCTCTGCTGATGCTGGCCTGGAAGGTGGCACCGGCTCTGGCTGCAGGAAACACGGTCGTCTTAAAACCTGCAGAGTTCACCCCATTGACCGCACTGTGGTTTGCGGAAATGTGTCAAAGGATTGGTCTGCCTCCGGGAGTTTTCAACCTGCTTACCGGCTCCGGCACGACTGGTGCGATGTTGGCGGCCCATCCGGGTGTACTCCATTTCTGGTTTTTGAGGATGCCGATTTAGACAGCACGGTGGAAGGAATTGTGGATGCAATCTGGTTCAACCAGGGGCAGGTCTGTTGCGCCGGGTCACGAATGCTGGTCCAGGAAAGGGTTGCCAACCGTCTCCTGGAAAAACTCCGGGATCGGATGAAGAAACTAAGGGTCGGAGATCCGCTGGACAAAGGAATGGACATGGGCGCAATCATCGCTCCGGTCCAGTTGAAACGCATCCAGAATCTTCTTGAGCAAGGTCTTGAGGAAGGAGGAGATGTCTGGCAATGGGAAGGGGCTCTTCCAAAATCCGGATGTTTTTTTCCTCCAACCCTGATCAGCAACGTGGATCCGGCTTCGATGCTGGCTCAGACCGAAATCTTCGGGCCGGTTTTAGTGTCATCGACCTTTCGGACCCATGATGAAGCGGTGGCCTTGGCAAACAACACCGCCTACGGACTTGCTGCCAGTGTCTGGAGTGAAAACATCAACTTGGCGCTCGATGTTGCCCCCCGGCTCAAAGCTGGGGTGGTCTGGATCAATTGTACGAACCAATTCGATGCATCTTCCGGTTTCGGAGGTTATCGGGAAAGCGGCTTCGGCAGGGAAGGGGGGCATGAAGGCATGTTCGAATACCTGAAACCGCGCTGGGAATCTTCGTGGGAAAAACATCCGCAAAGATTTGTGTATCAGTCTTCGCCTGCTCTGATGGAAAGTTCTGATAGCCCAATGATCGATCGGACGCCGAAGCTCTACATTGGAGGCAAACAGACAAGGCCGGATTCGGGGTATTCGATTACCGTGCTGGATGCTCATAAAAAGGTGGCTGGAGAAGTCGGACATGGAAACCGCAAGGACATCCGGAATGCGGTCGAGGCGGCCCATAAGGCTTCAGCCTGGAGTTCACTCAACGGTCATTCGAGGGCGCAGGTTCTTTATTTTCTTGCGGAAAACCTGGAAACAAGAAGCGAGGAATTCAAAAACCGGATTTCTGTGCTCACAGGTGATCCCGCGGAAAAAGCAAAAAGGCAGGTGGAAGCGTCGATACGCAGAATTTTCAGTTATGCCGCCTGGGCGGACAAATACGAAGGTCGGGTCCATCAACCTCCGATTCGCGGGCTTGCCCTGGCGATTCCCGAGCCCTTTGGGGTGATGGGAGTGGTGGCCTCCGATGACCAGCCCCTGCTGGGTCTGCTCTCCATGATTCTTCCGTGCATCGCCTCAGGCAACAGGGTGGTTGCCGTTCCTTCACTCAAGGCAGCTTTGATCGTCGCTGATTTTTATCAGCTGCTTGACACTTCTGATGTTCCGGGAGGAGTGATCAATCTTGTCACAGGAGTCCCTTCTGAACTGGCAACAGTTCTAGCAGCCCACGATGATGTGGCAGCCATTTGGGCGGTTGGACCTGTAGATGAATGTGAACAAATTAAAAAAGAATCAGCAGGTAATCTTAAGAGCGTTTGGACCTCAGACGGAAAAAGCCCGGACTGGTATGATTCCCAAGCCGAAGGCTCTTCATGGCTCGAACGGGCAACCCAGGTTAAAAACATCTGGGTCCCCTACGGCGAGTGATTTTTCCCTTTTCCAGAAATCATTATTCTCAATGAAACAATTCTGGTTCATCGGCGTCACAACGGGACAGTCGATGATCATGCGCCTTTTTCCGATTTGGGCGGAAGTGCTCGGTATTCAGGAAACCAGGATGCATGGGGTGGATCTGCCTCCGGGAGTTGAGGGGATCAAAGTCCGGGAAACCATCTTGGAACTTCGTGACAATCCAGATGTTCTCGGGGCATTGGTGACCACCCATAAACTGGCGGTTTGGGAAGAAGCCTCGGACCTTTTTGCAGAAGTCGATGAACACGCTAAAAGGCTTCAGGAAATCAGCTGCATCTCCAAAGACAGGAATGGCCAACTGGTTGGTCATGCAAAAGATCCGATCACTTCCGGCAAGGCGATGGGATTCATCCTCGAAGAGAATCATTGGCAGACTCATCCCCAAGCCGAGGCTCTGGTTTTGGGTTGTGGTGGTGCCGGAACCGCCATCATCGAACAGTTGCTTTCCGGGGAGGATGGGAAAACTCCTGAAAAAATCACCGGATTGGAACACAACGAAGGAAGACTGGAAAAGCTCAGAAACGATTTTTCCCATGCAGAAAATTTGATTTTGGAAGCGTCTGATTCTTCGGGAAGAACTGCCGAAGCAATCATGGAAAAACTTCCTCCCATGAGTCTGATTGTCAATGCCACGGGAATGGGAAAAGATCTTCCGGGGTCTCCTATCCCGGATTCATCAAATTTTCCTGATCATGCCATTGTCTGGGAACTCAATTACCGTGGCAGTCTGGAATTCTATCGGCATGCTCTGGACCAGCAAAAGAGTCGAAAAATGAGGGTCCATGATGGCTGGGATTATTTTCTGCTGGGATGGTCCTCTGTCATGGAAGAAGTTTTTCACTTTGAACTGACCGAGTCATTGATGCGTCAATTGAAACAAACCGCCAAACCACTGAGGAATGAATGAAATGGATTGCACCTGAATCAAGCCAGGTTTTTTCAGAAAACGGGAAACTTCTGAATGCCAACGGGCGATACCAAAAACACTTCAGGGATTTGGAAGGTCTTTATGAAGACGGAGAATCCTTCAGCCGGATGCTTCCGGAATGGTCGGAGAAGGTGGTGTATCAGGTGGAGGATCATCGTGCCTCGGAACAACCCGGGGATCTGATTTATGGAACGACGGTGATGATGCCTGGAAAGGTTGGAAACGAATTTTTTATGACCCGCGGGCATCAGCATCAAAAAGCGGAATGCGCAGAAACCTATTTCGGTTTATCCGGTGAGGGGATTCTCCTGCTGGAAAGCCCTGACGGAGACGTGGAAGTCAGGGAGATTCGTGCAGGAATCATGGTTTACGTTCCGCCTTACTGGATTCATAGGAGTGTCAATACCGGAAATACGGATCTGGTTTTCCTTTTCAATTACCCATCGGATGCGGGGCAGGATTATGGAATCATCGAACGAAACCGGGGAATGCGGAAAAGGGTGGTGACGGATGGAACGAATGGATGGGAACTGAAGGATAATGAAGATTCGGTGAAATTTTCCTGAAGTAGTTTTAGAAATTAGGTTCGGTTTTTTCTCATTTTCAAAGTTGCTTCCTCATCAACCTGTCCATCTTCATGGAAGACTACCCCATAATGTTTAGTAGCTGACTCAGCAGAGATCAAACCATCCTTGAAATCTTCCTGGACTCGTTCCGGTTCACGGTTATAGGGATTTCCGAATCCGCCTCCACCTGGCAGTTCCAGTTTGAGCCGGTCTCCCCGGGGAATGGTCTGTTCACCTTTGACACGGAGTTTCTTGCCGGAAACCAGGCTGACCCGACCCGTGGTTCCTTCTTCTCCGCCGGCACGTCCTCTGGGGGGGTGGTGGACGCGGTCGAACATCGCGAGGACATTGAACGGCTGTTGGTCCTTTCCTTCGATTTCCATCACCTGTCCCAGTCCCCCACGCCAGCGTCCTGCACCTCCTGAATCAGGCCGATATTCTTTTCTCCTGAAAAGGACGGGAGCTGCATTTTCGGTGGCCTCCACCGGCATCGTCCTGACTCCACTCGGGAATGCGGTGGCAGAGAGTCCGTCTTTGTTCGGTCTCGCACCGGTTCCGCCACTGTTGAAGGTGACGATGTTGAAATCCAGGATTTCCCCCTGGTCATCACTTTCTCCGGCATAACTTTGCCCCCCGCGCAACTGTGGGTTCCAGATGGTTCCGGCTCCTTCCGCAGGCATTCCCCTGGAAAAACGCTCCCCGATTCCCTGCTGATTTTCCTTCATCTCCTCGGAAGCCTGATGGAGACAGCCGAAAATCAGATCCGGAAGCATGTGGCCAATCACATGCCTGACTGCCACCGGGAAGGGGCGTGGTGCATTGAGAATCGAACCCTTGGGGATTGTGGTACGGATCGGTTCCAGGGAACCTGCATTATTTGGAATTTCAGGAGCAACAATGCATTTGACCGCGAAGGCGCTATACGCCCTGGTGTAGGCGGGAGGCACATTGATCCCGAATCCACTGGCCTTGGAAGTCCCTTTGAAATCGATATCAACCCCGGAATCACCTATGGTCAATAATGCTTCTAAATGAACGGGCTGGTCATATCCATCCACATCAAGGGTGTTGTGCCATTTTCCTCTGGGGAGTTCTGAGAGGTTCTTCAAGGTCGCGTTTTTTGAAACTTCCAGGATATGGTCTGTAAGCGTCTTAAGATCATTCAGGCCGAACTCTTCCATCATTTCCGTCAGCCTCCTGCATCCCTCGTCATTGCAGGCGGCTAGGGAAAAGAGGTCCCCTTGAACCTGGACCGGTTCTCTGACGTTGGCGCGAACAATTTCCAATAGATCATGATTGACCGCTCCTTTCTTGATCAGCGGGAGGATGGGGATGTTCAGCCCTTCCTCAAAAACCTGCCTTGCATCCGGTCCAAAACCCCGTCCGCCGACATCCACCACATGGGACGTTGAGGAAAACAGTCCTACCGCCCGGCCCTGATGGAATGCAGGAGTGACGGTCGTGAAATCATGAAGATGCCCGGTTGCCAGCCAGGGATCATTGGTCAGGAAGCAGTCGCCTTCTTTCATGCTTTCCAGGGGATGTTTCTCAAGAAAATGACTCACTGATTCCGCCATCGAGTTGACATGTCCTGGTGTGCCCGTAACGGCCTGCGCGAGCATTCGTCCCTCCGGATCGAAAATACCGGCAGACAAATCCCCTGCTTCCCGCACGGTGGTACTGAATGAGGTCCGTATCAGGGTCTGAGCCTGTTCTTCCACAACCGATATCAAGCGATTCCACATCAGCTGCATGTGGATCTTTTCCAGCGGGTTCATGATCTTGCTCACTTTTGTTCCAGCATCAGGTGTCCTCCTGCAAGCGGAGTAACAGAGAATCCTTCGGGTACCACAATGGTCGTATCGGTTTCCTGGATCAGTAACGGGCCTTCAAGGATTTGTCCGGAGTTTAATTCAGAGCGCTGAAACACCGGAGCCGATTGGAATGTGTTTTTTGTAAAATCATAAATTTCCCTGAATTCCGAAGAGGAATCCGAAACCCCTGAAGGCTGAAGATTTGAATCCAAGATCAGTTTTTTGAATTCATTCGCTTCATAGAGATTCAAGGACCAGCTCAGGATTTCGATATCCATGTCCGGGATGGTTCTCGCATATTGCCGTTGGTATTCCCTGTCAAACCGTTGCTTAAAAGTTTCGCGCTCTTCAATGGTTTGCAGTTGATCGGGCAATTCCACTTCGATTTCATGCCCCTGTCCGATGTAACGCATAAAAGCTTTTCGGGTTTCTTTGACGACAGATTTAGGCTGACAGGCATCGATGATGGCCTGGGCCTGCTGCCGCATTTCCAAAAACATCTGCTCGACCCGCTTGGTATCCAGTTCGGAAAGATGCTGATAGAGGCTTCGGACCACCTCGTATGCGGCTGGAGCTTTAAGGAATCCCAGGGCAGAACCGACACCGGCTCCGGATGGAATGACAATTTTTTTAATCCCGAGCTTTTTCGCTACCCTTGAGGCATGGACCGGAGCGGCGCCTCCAAAGGCAATCAGGGTCCGGTCGTTGAGATTTTTCCCACTCTCGATACCATGCACTCTGGCGGCACTGGCCATATTCTCATCGACCATTTCAGAGATGCCTGCGGCAGCCAAGGGTAAAGACAGTTCCAATTGAGTTCCAATGGATTTTGTAATTGCGGTTTCTGAGGCCTTCCGATCCAAATGAATCCTTCCCCCTGCAAAACGGTTTTCATCTAAAAATCCGAGTATCAGGTCCGCATCGGTGACGGCAGGCTCGGTTCCTCCTTGTCCATAGCAGGCAGGTCCGGGCGAGGCACCCGAACTTTCAGGGCCGACCTGGATCCGTTCCAATTCATCAATCCTGGCCAGCGAGCCGCCACCTGCACCGATTTCAACCATCTCGATCACAGGAATCCGCAATGGAAGACCGCTCCCTTTTTTAAACCGGTACACCCGTGCCACCTCAAAGTGCCGGCCGGTCTGAGGGCGTCCGTTTTCGATAAAACAGATCTTTGCCGTTGTGCCGCCCATGTCAAAAGACAAAACAGGCCCTAAGTCCAGTTTTCCTGCAAGATCCGCCGCAAAAATGGCTCCGCCCGCCGGTCCTGACTCAACGAGACGGATCGGGAAGTTGACCGCCGTTTCGACGCTGGTCAAACCTCCTCCGGAAAGCATCATCAGCATTGGGGCCCTATACCCGTCTTCGTGAAGCCCTTTCCTTAAACGTTCGAGATAGGCAGAAATGACAGGCTGGATGAAGGCATTTGCGGCAGTGGTGGAAAACCGTTCGTATTCCCTCATTTCTGGAGAAACCTCGGAGGATAGAGAGATCCGGAGCTTTGGGAATTCATCCTCGATCAAAGCCTGGATTCGTTGTTCGTGCTCCGGATTGACAAAGGCATGGAGCAGGCAGACGGCGAGACTTTCAATCTTTTCTTCCTGTAACTTTGGAAAGATGGAACGAACGGTATCTTCATCCAGGGGCATTATTTCGCGCCCCTGGGCATCATGACGCTGGGAAACGGGATACCTCCATCTGCGTGGAACAAGGGGCTTGGGTTTGTCGAGAAAGATGTCGTATTGATCAAAACGGCTTTCGGTTCCCATCTCAATCGTATCCCGGAAACCTTCCGTGGTAATCATCGCGGTCCGTGCTCCTTTACGCTCGATGAGTGCGTTGGTGGCTAGGGTGGTTCCGTGAATCACCAACCCCACATCGTCATAGGTCAGTGAGGCCTGTTCCAACACTCTGCTCACCCCTTCTCGGACTCCGTTTTCCGGAGCTTCCAACTGGGTCAGCAGTTTGAGGGTGTATAACTCGTCTCCATGTTCGAGGACGACATCGGTGAAGGTCCCTCCGATATCGACCCCGATCCGGGCTTTAGTTTGATTTTCGCTCAAAGCAGAATTTTTTGTGGTCGTCTATTTTTTTTGAAAAAAGGATGATCATATATCATTCCTTAAATTTGTTGTCCATTAATCTCCCTAAGTTTTTCTTCATCCACGTTCCTTACACGATAAAAAAATACGTAAATTTACGGATAGACCTCATCCTGATTTGCCTTTAGCTTAATCAGACCTGCATGGGGATGTTCCCATACCCAATGCTTTGGCACGTCAAAATCGTTAATTATTCAGGGGAGGAGTTACGGTTTCAATTGGAGAGAAGTTCTAAATTGAAATCGTATTTGAACAAGGAGCACAACCCGCGAGTGGGCGAATCCCTTTACGAGCCGTTGTGGTCCGGTAGGGTTTGCGGGGGTGCTCCTTTTTTCTTTGAGAGACGGGTTAGCTTTCTGGTTCTTCTCCTTCAGTCTTTCCTAATATTTTTTCCACACTGTTGATTTTATCCTCCATGGTCTGATTGCGGTCGGTACGGGTTCCCAGTCTGAGATTAGTAGAAATTCTCGGGGCACCCATCTGATGAAGGGTTTCATGACATTGCTTCACCGCCAGAAAGACCTCATCCCACTCTCCCTCGATGTTGGTTCCATAAGAGTGCATTTTTATTTTCAAGCCAGCCTCAGCAAGAATCCGTTCACAAGCCGCAACATAGCGGCTGACTGAGACTCCAACCCCGAGGGGCACCACGCAGAGGTCGACGATCACTTTCATTTTCAGTTTTCTCCGGGTTCAGTTTTGATTTCTAGAGAATTGATAGACTTCTTCTCCGTTCTGGTCAAAGAATCTGGCGGACAGCTTTTCTTGATTGAAATGGACCCAAACATACCCATGGTTGGGATGGAGGAATTCGGCTTCTGGACTGCTTTTAACTTTTTCATTTTCCAGCGGGCTTCCTCCTCCTCCCGAAGTGATCTGGTCCATGGTTCCCATGTTGTAGTGTTCCAGAATATGATTGTGTCCACAGCAATAAAGCTGGGCGGAGGAAGAGCGCAGAAACTTTTTTTCCAGCCAGTTCATCCCGCGATGTCTGCCCTGGGATTGAATCGGCCGATGACCGAAGACCACTCTCCATGGGGTGGTTCTGGGGCTCAGTAGTTTCCAGAGGGAGCAGACCGTGCAGAAAGTGTTGATGCCCATGAACTGGACCGGGCCTCCCAGGAAATCATAGCTACTGTCAGGCATTGTCCAGCGGTCACTGTGGTTGGTGTATTCCACTTGTGCCCGCCAGTTACCCTGCAGGTCATGATTGCCCAAGACGGGATAGAAAGGAAC
>LNZD02000051.1 GCA_001469005.2 SAR324 cluster bacterium lautmerah10 | reverse complement strand
GGCTGTTCGTGACCCCATTGGTGTATTCGCCACTGGTATTAGCTCCACTGGAACTGGGGGAAAGTAAAAGGGGGTGAGTGTTGGTGGAACTGTCAGTGGCATAGAAATAATAAACATAACCCCGCTTCAGTTTCAGGGATGGGTTTGACGATCCATCCAGGTAGTATTTCCCTGAACTGACCGTCACTGAAAAAGGGGTTGCGTTGTCACTAAGGCTTACTGAAGCGTTGTCAAGATCATTTTCATCTTCTTTAGCACAGGTGGATAAGAAGAACATGGAAGCGATTAAGGGAATGATGATTTTTTTCATGATTAGACTCCAACAATTTTTCCAAACTTACGAATAGTTGCTGAAGCTGGATTCGAAATCTGAAGCAGGTGGAGCGAATCAGTTTTTAAGTTTGAATCCTCTTAATTCTGGGGACTGCGAATTTTTTGGATCGATTTAAGACAATGCTCGACTCAACTTTCTCGATTTAGAGGAAGTGTTAGACAGGTGGGACCTCCTTCACCTTTTTCAGAAATTTCGCGGCCTTGGTACGTCATGACCTGACATCCGTTTTCTTCGAGCAGACTTTTGGTTTTCGGCAATCCCTCGAGCATCAGGCATTTCCTGGGAGCAATCGCCAAGACATTGCAGCCCATTCGGAGGTACTCATCATCCGGAACATCGATGATGTGGATGCCGGACTCCACCAGCATCTGCCTGAAAGGAACAGCCATCAGCGGGGAATAGGCCAGCACGAGGTCATGATCCAGCGGACTCAGAATCGACATCAGGTGAAAGACCCCTTCAGGTCCCTGCTGATGGGGCAGGACACAAACTTCGACCTGGTATTTCGGACCAAGCATTTCACGAAGCTGTCTTATCCCTTCCTGATTCGTACGGTATCCCAAACCAACGGCACACCGGGTCTGATCCAGCCAAACCAGATCTCCTCCCTCAATCTTCCCGGGGGGTTCGATGCTTCCCAAAATGGAAAAACCACAGGACTCAAAATGCTTTGCTGAAACCATGGGTTCTCCGGTTCTCTCTGCTTTTCCCATTGAGGCGAGGATCAATCCTTCGGGGGTATTGATCATGGAATCACGGACGTAGATCGAATCGAGGAAAAGTTCAGATGACCCTGGAATCATGACCAGTTCTATCCCTTCAGAAGCAAAAATCTCCCGGAATTGTCGATGTTCTTGTGCGGCCGTTTCGAAATCAGGTCTGGATGTGTAATGCAGTCTTTTCCATTGCTCATCGATCCTATGTTGTCCCTGGAAAGCCTCTTCAGGCGACCGCAAAGCAATACGGCGGATGGTGGAGTATTCGTTGAACGCAGAAGTTGTAGGATTCATAGAATGTATGGATTCAGGATTCTGGGATTGGGATCAAGCACGGAGCATACTTCAGTGTGCTTTGAATTGCCAATATTCCAGGCTTCGACTAGGCTGGCTGAACGAAAAATCGTCTAGAAACCGGTTGATGACCCATCTTGAATACAGAAAACTGGAAGATCTTCCCACCAAAGCGGTAGCCGATTTCATCCTTCCCTGGAGCATGCCCGGGGCAGAGATGAAAATCAGACACTTCCGCTACGGAATCCCCGGTTCCCGTCCCAGGGTTTATCTCCAGGCATCCCTCCATGCCGACGAAATCCCAGGGATGCTTGTGCTTCATCATCTGATGCGTTTACTGGATACCGCAGATCGTGCCCGTCACATCCGTGGAGAAATCATCATCGTTCCCGCAGCCAATCCGATGGGGCTTTCGCAATGGACTTTTGGCACTCAGCAGGGACGGTTTGAAAGCAAAAGCGGCATCAACTTCAACCGCGATTATCCCTGCCTCTCAGAGGCTCTTGTCAAAACGGTCAAAGATCAACTCAATGATGAGGCTTCAGAAAACCGGGAGTTGATCCGGCAGTCTGCGTTGACCGAACTCGGGAATATCCAGCCCAAAACTCCGGCTGAAGCGATGAAACAGCATCTGCTGGGAGAAGGGATTCAATCAGACTACGTCATCGATTTACATTGTGATGACATCGCCCTGCTTCACCTCTACACCAGTCCCTCCAGTTGGCCCGAATTTTCAGACCTCGCTTCCCAACTGAGAGCCGAACTGGTCCTGCTGGAGAGTGTTTCCGGGGGGGATCCCTTCGATGAGGCCTGTTCCCGTCCTTGGAGCGATCTGGTTGCCGCCTACCCGAAACACCCGATCCTCCAGGGCTGCCATGCAACCACCATCGAGCTTCGCGGAGGGCAGGACGTGGGGCAGGACCTTTCTTCTGCCGATGCGGCCAACCTTTTCCGGTTTCTTCAGCGTCGCAAGGCGGTTTTGGGAAATCCCGGCTCCCTTCCGGAACTTTCTCGGCCTGCAAGACCGCTCAAGGGGCTGGAACAGTTATGTTCTCCCCAGGCAGGAATTACGGTTTTCCGGAAACCATTGGGCGAAGAAATAAATCCCGGAGAAACGGTGGCAGACCTGATCGACCCCCACGCGGAAGATCCCAGAAACGGGACGATACCTCTGATTTCCGAATCCGGTGGTTTCTTTTACGCACGAAAATCAAACCATCTTGTTGGTGCCGGTGACATCATTGCCAGGATGTGTGCTGATCATCCCATCCAGGGACGCAATGCACCGATGCTATCTCCCTGAAACCATTACCCCCTCTTGAACCATGTTACTTGAAGACCAGATTCCAAGAATTCAAAAACTGATTTCCGAAAAATTGGGCGGCCTGCCGAAAAACGCCATCCACAACGACATGGTGATGCGCACCACCTTCATGCGTCTTCACCGGATGCTTCCCAGGTTCATTCGTATCGCGGTCGGTGAAGCAACCTTCGTGGAGTTCTGCATGGCCAACCGTGATCGTCTGCTCAGTTTCAAGGGAGCGGTTCAGGAACGGATGCAGGAAACAGAAAACGAAACCGAGGCCGGGGATGTAGACCAGCAAAAGGATGAAATGGAGAAAAAGATGAAAGAACTGAAGGAATTGTCGCACAAAGTCTACCTTCCGACCTACCCCCCCAAACCGATGGTGCTGGAGCGCAGCCGGGGTGCAGTGATCTGGGACCTCGAGGGAAAAGACTACATCGATTTCGGTGCCGGCATCGCCGTCAGCAGTCTCGGCCATCAGGACCCGGAACTGCTGCTTGCCATCTCGGAACAGGCCTCAAAACTCTGGCACACCAGCAACCTTTTTCTCACCGAACCTCCGGTCAGACTGGCCGCAGAACTGGTCGATGCTTCCTTTGCGGATCGGGTCTTTTTCTGCAACTCCGGAGCAGAGGCAAACGAAGCGGCGATTAAACTGGTGCGAAAATACGCTTACCTGGAACATCCTGAAGATAAACGCGAGATTCTCAGTTTTGATGGATCGTTCCACGGCAGAACCCTGGCTACGGTGACCGCTACTTCGCAGCCAAAATACCAGGAGGGATTCGGCCCCCTTCCGGGAGGCTTCCGCTATGCAGCCTACAACGATTTCGAAGAAGCCGAAAAGGCCATCGGGCCCCAGACCTGTGCAGTGCTCGTAGAACCGCTTCAGGGCGAAGGCGGGGTGAATCCTGCCCGTCCCGGCTTCCTCAAACACCTCCGGGAACTCTGTGACCGCCATCAGGCGCTTTTGATCTTCGATGAAATCCAATGCGGAATGGGCCGAACCGGAAAACTCTTTGCCCATGAATGGGAGGAGGGAGTCGTTCCCGATGTGCTGACCCTGGCCAAAGCCCTTGGCTGCGGACTTCCCATCGGCGCCATGCTCTGCAGCGAAAAAGTCTCCCAGGCTTTCAAACCCGGGGATCACGGGACGACCTTCGGAGGAAACCCGATCGTCGCCTCCGTTGCCCGTGCTGCCCTCAAAAAGATCAATACACCGCAGATGATGGCCCATGTCCTCAAACAGGGGGAAGCCATCCGCGGAAGATTGCATTCCCTCAACGATGAGCTCAATCTATTTGGTGAAATCCGTGGTAAGGGACTGATGCTCGGCGGTGTGCTCCACGAGGCGTGGAAAGGTCGGGCTGGGGAAATCGTCTCGTCTGCACTGAATCATGGGGTGCTGATCCTGGTCGCCGGGCCGGACGTGGTGCGGCTCGTTCCGCCTCTCACCATCACTGGAGACGAAGTCCAGACCGGACTGGAAAGACTCACCAAAGCCCTCAAAGAACTCGCAGAATAAAAACGAGTAGGCCGATTTCTAGCGGTTTCCCGTTGGATCTTTGCATGAGTCTTTAGTTTTTCTAAACCAGTAGCTTCCAGTAAAACGTAAATCAGGACATGAAATCTTTAATCTTCCTGATTTGCTTAACCTTCCCTTTCACTACTTTTGGCATCGGTTTGGACGATTTTCGAAAACGTCCATTCGGCCATATCCTGTTCATCCGCCATGCCCTCGCTCCGGGGTTCGGGGACCCGGATCATTTTCAGCTCCGCCGATGCGACACCCAAAGAAACCTGGATGAACAGGGACGAAACCAGGCCAGAAACCTTGGGAAGTTACTGAAAAATTCAGGAATTCCATTCGATCAAGTCTACTCCAGCCAGTGGTGCCGTTGTCTGGAAACCGCAGAATTGTTGAACCTCGGCCCGGTCATCGAAGAACCCGGGCTGAATTCCTTCTTTCAGGGAATCGTAAATCAAGAAGAGACCCTTACAAGGCTGCGGGGGAAAATGAAGGAGATCCAAACTGCAGGAGAACGGGTGATCATGGTCACCCATTATGTCACCATCAGTGCCATCACGGGTAAAACAGTTTCCAGCGGTGGTGGAGTGGTTTATGACATCGATTCGGGTAAATCGGTAGAAATCGATTTCTGACCGTGCTTCCACGAGTTACTTAAAGTTTTTCGTGATTTCTCTGGAATTAGCCCATCAGGAGTTTCTGCTCCGGGTTACCCACTGCTTGACACGCTATCATTCGATGTTCCCGATCCTGATGGACGCGGATACGGACATGGTCTGCAAAAAACTGAAGCAGAAATGTTTCCCTGAAAAAACGGACCAGGAAGTCCTCGACTACCTCAACCAACAACCCCAATGGAATCCGCTTCAACAGATGCTCGAACTGGAAGCCTTTCTGTCG
Source organism: SAR324 cluster bacterium lautmerah10 (assembly GCA_001469005.2). Classification (GTDB taxonomy): domain Bacteria; phylum SAR324; class SAR324; order SAR324; family NAC60-12; genus UBA1014. The sequence continues at coordinate 24,592 of LNZD02000051.1, read as the reverse complement.
AATCAGGATTTGGGAGATCAATGGTGGGATGCCTGGTGAAATTGAAACCTTCTTTGATAGCAGAATCGTTATAAACGGTCCCAATCCCCTATTCTAAAACCATGGAAACCGAAAGTGTCTGGGACTATCCCAGACCTCCCAGACTCGAAAAAACCAATAATCTGATCGTCGTTGAATTCGGAGGGATTCTTATCGAGACCCGGGACGCCTACCGTGTTTTGGAAACCAGTCATCCACCCACCTATTACCTTCAGGCCAAAGATTTCAGAGAAAATGCTTTGACAGCCGTTTCCGGTTCAACCTTCTGTGAATGGAAAGGAGAGGCCCGGTATTTCGACATCCAAGCCCCCAACGGAAAAATTGCTACTCGTGCAGCCTGGGATTACCCATCTCCATCCAAAAATTTTCTTGAACTCCAGGGATATGTTGCGGTCTATCCCTCCAAGGTGGAACGGTGTTTTGTTGACGGCGAGGAGGTCATTGCTCAGGAAGGGGATTTTTATGGAGGCTGGATCACTTCCAGGATTCAAGGACCTTTCAAAGGAGGACCCGGGACCTTCGCTTGGTGAAAAAATAGAATCTGATCCATATGCTGAACTGATTTTGAAAAAGCTTTTCAGGCACCCAGCTGGATCCTAAAATTAGCTTAGGGGTGAAGGATCATGAATCACACTCCTTCTTTACATTCATCCTGTACCAATCAAGTTTATTTCAGCGGGAAAGGGTGTTCCTTTAAAGGGAAATGCCCATAGGCATCCTTTCCTCGGACCAACACCGGGTTCCAGTGACCTTTTTGGGAATTCAGTTCGGTCTGGCGCACTTCCGGTTTCACGAACCGGACGGTCAGTCCGCATCGTCGACGTTGTGAATGATTTGGAAGGCTGGAGTGGACCAGATGACCGTCATGGATGGAGATTTGTCCTGCTTTTAGGCAGAGATCAAAAGCCTCATCATCATTCATCTCTTCCTCAGGAATCTCCTGGTTAATGCTAAGCAGGTTGCCTTCCGATTCTGATTTGGAATGCTCTGCAAGACCCTGCATGTGGGAACCTGGAATCACCCGCATGCATCCGTTTTCGAGATTACTGTCATCGACTGCGATCCATGCCGTGTGGGCCTCAGGGGGTTCCAAACCCCAATAGGTTACATCCTGGTGCCAGGCCACGAAGTGCTCGGTGGATTCCACCGGATATTTACAGAAGAAATGCGTTCCGAGAACCATAAGATCCTCTCCCATCAGTTCCTGCATCTGATCCAAAAGTCCGGGATCGGTGGCCATATCCCAGACAAATCTTTCCTCAAAATGACTGTTGACCAGACCGATCTGGCAGGTTTCCCGACCCAACCGTGCCTCGAGTGCATCGAACTGCTTTCGATACCCACTGATTTCATCATCGGAAAACAGGTCGATTCCATTCAGAAACCCCTGCTCCCGGTAGGTTTTTTTCTGATTTGAACCCATTTTCAGCATGTTCCTTGAGGATGGTGGTTGAACGGGATCGATAGTAGAGGTATTGTTCCGTTGGGATCAATCCAAAAAACTGAATTGCCGGCAGACCATGCAAGTAGATCAATTCACAACCAGGGACCTCCAAAGCCTTCCGCAAAGCTGGCCTCTGCCCAGGAAACAACACGCCATTGATATCATTGCCGCAGGAGGCATCGTCAGGGATGCACACCTTCCGGCCTACCGTAAAGCTGGATTCCCGGTGGCTGGTATCTATGATCCCGACCCGGAACAGGCCCATGCCCGAGCCAGGGAGTTCGGCATCCCCAGGGTTTATGAATCCCTTGAGGAGGCAGTTTCCCAGGAAAACGTGATCGACCTGGCAACCCCTCCCGAAGCGCACCTTGAGGTACTGCAAAAGATTCCTCAGGGTTCCACCGTCTTGATTCAAAAACCGATGGGGCGTGATCTGGAAGAAGCTCGAAAAATCCGGGAACTCTGCAGGGAAAAACAGCTCAAGGCAGCAGTCAACTTCCAGCTTCGATTCAGCCCGATGATGCTTCCCATTCGTGAGGCCCTGGCCCGGGGAGTGTTTGGAGAACTGAATGAAGTCGAAATCCGGCTTGCCTGTCAGACCCCATGGGAACTCTGGCCATTTCTGGAAAAGCTCGAGGATGTGGAAGTGCTTGTTCACTCTATCCACTACCTGGACTGGATCCGGTCCTTACTCGGAGAGCCTTCCGGGGCCTACTGCCACGCGGTCCCTCACCCACGTTTTCCCAATCTCAAGGATGCCCGTAATTCGATCATCCTCGCCTACGACCGACCCGTGCGTTGTTGTCTCTCCCTCAACCACACCTATTCCCATGGTCCCAGGCATCAGCAGGCGACCATCCGAATCGAGGGCGACCGCGGTGCAGCACAGGTGAGTCTCGGGTTGCTTTTGAATTATCCGGAAGGTGAACCGGAAACCCTGGAAATCGTCAGTGAGGGACTGGATTGGACCTCCATTCCGCTCAATGGCCGATGGTTTCCTGATGCCTTCATCGGAGTCATGTCCAATCTCCAGCGTTACGCTGACGGGGATGATGAAACTCTGATCACCTCCGTGGAAGATGCTTTCGGTACCATGGCCCTGGTCGATGCCTGCATCCGCTCGAACCGTTCCGGAGCCACACCCATCGAGCAGAATGCCTGAATTGCCTCCTACTCCAGTCAAGAACGACCATCCGGAAGGGGAAACCGAAAACCATTCCAGGGTCCATCTCCAGCCGACCCCGACCATGAACTTCGAACATCCTGAAGTTCAGGTTTTTTTAAAAAATGTGAACATCGGAGCCAATTCCAGGGAAAACGTAGTCCGTCTTTATTACGCAGTCCGTGACAGCATCCGCTACGATCCCTACACCATCGAGCTCTCGGTGGAAGGACTGAGAGCCTCCACAACCATTGCAGCAGGACGGGGATGGTGCGTTTCCAAGGCTATCCTGCTCTCAGCGCTCTGTCGTGCAGTTGGAATTCCCGCCAGGCTTGGTTTTGCCGATGTTCGAAATCACCTTTCCACGGAAAGAATGAGAAAGCTGATGCAGTCCGATGTTTTCGTGTGGCATGGTTATTCCAGCATCCTGCTCGATCAGAAGTGGATCAAGGCCACCCCTGCCTTCAACCTTGAACTCTGTCAACGCTTCGGATTAAAAAGCCTCGAATTCGACGGTACCGAGGATTCCATTTATCATCCCTTCGACCTGGAAGGACGAAGACATATGGAATACCTCAAACTTCGTGGGGAATATTCGGATGTACCGATCGCTGAAATCGAGGAAAGCTTCCGCATCGAATACAAACTATCTTCTTCCTGGAACCGTGCGGATTTTGAAGAAGAAGTCAAGCAAGAGACCCGTCAGCACTAAAAGGGCAAAAAGTTCTTAACCAAAGACTGGTTCCCCCTCCCAACCAGAAAATTTTCCCGTTTTACTAAAATTTTCCTTATTTGGTATGGAACTTGAAGGTGTGAACCTAAACCTGTTTCAAGGAGGAAACAATGCCATATCACCAGGAAGGTGGAAGGGATTCGAGGGGAATTCCAGAATTTGAATGCATACCGGAGGAAGAACAGCAGGCCTATCTGAACGCGATTGAGCCGTTCGGCGGAGAAATGCTCCGGCGAAAATCATTGAGGCTTTCGCAGACCAAGATCAAATCCTCAACACTTCCGGCATATCCAGGTTTAAGCCAGCAGGGAATCCGTCATGGAAACCATGCTGCAAACTGGGATCTGCCCATGAGCGCTTGAACAAGAAATTGAACGGATAATAAGCATGATGGATCAGGAAAAAAATGAGGAGTTGAGGTCCCTGGGCATGGACCGGCTGAAGAAGTTACTTGGAGAATCCGAAAGGCTTCGCAAGATGAGCGGAAAGACGGAAAACCCGCCCTCCAATAAACAAATGAGGGAATGGGTGAAGATTCTCAAGGAAACCTCTCAGATTCTTGAACAGGAATTGGAGCGTCGCTCCACAGAGGAAATGAAAACCGAACGTTAAGCTGCTCAGGCAGTGAAGAAGTCCGCGGAGCATGAAGTTCCGCGAACCCAAGGCCCCTAAGGGCCGTGTTTGATATTGGAAATCAAATTCAGGAGGACCCATGGATCGGAGTCATAAAATTTTGAAATTGTTGAGTCAGTTGGAAATGCTCGAAAACGAGATTGCCATGACTGAAATTCAACTGGATGAAATCAACACCATGTCCCATCACGTTCAGAAGTTCATTGAACCCTGGGATGTGAAAAAAGCTGTACCCATCTTTCTAAAAGAGGCGGCATGACGGAGGAAAAACATAAAATCGATGATGAGGTCAACCCTCACGGACTTGCCGACCACAAGGCCCTGCGCAAGATGGGCACTGAACGGCTGAAGGAATTGCTCGACCAGACCTATGAAATGCGGAAAGACCGGTTGAAATCCACTCCCTCGGCAAGCCCTTCGGTCAACCATTATATTGATGAATGGATCACCGTCGTCGAGGAAGAACTCCATCGCCGCGAAAACGAATCCGTCTAAAAAAATCCACATACTTCCTCCTCTGAATTTGCGGACCAAACACCCGAGGTCCGCCTTTGGAAGAGAGATTTTGTAGGCAGTTCCCTCCCTCTCTTTACAAGTCTCAATCCCCGGATTTTCCTTCCTCTTTCGGAAATCCTTCAAAGCTCCTGAATTCCCAGTCCTTCTTTGACTGAACAATTGAATTGAGCCTTTCTCTTGCGGGATCACTGGTCCTGATTGTGCATTTTCTGAGTTCGTTCAGGAACGCTGAAAAGCCAAATCGCTCAACACCAGTCGAAGCAAATGACTCGAAAAAACATCATCCTTCTCATGGTTTTCGGAATGGCTTCCATTTCTCTGGGGGGCTGGCTGATGGCTTCCGATGAAGCGTTTTTAAGACGGACATCAATGCAGGTCTGGCAGGCCATCGGTCTGCAGATGCAGCCCTATAAAGGGGGCAGGAGTCCGTCCCAGGGAGGACCTACCAAGCCCTCAACCACGTATCCGCCTAACTATACCCTGGATCAGCGCGTCCAGCGGTACGGCACAGGTGAAGCCAGGCCACAGCAGTTCGTTCAGACACCGACCAACTACTTTTTTGTTCCCTCGATTCCTCCTGAACCCGGCGCTCAGGAAGTGAAGAAAAAAGAAACCGGGGAATGATTCCGAGGGTTTGACAGCCTCAGCTTTTCCTGCTCCAATGTTTCCGAGCAGAAATAACGATGTCCATCAAACTGACAGATAATTCAGGCAACCAAGTCCAAATCCCGGATCCTCCACGTTTTCATCAGCACATCCTGCAGTTTCACTCCAGGGGGACCAGCATCCATGATGAAAACGGACATTACTTCACCGTTGATGATGCCTTCCGTGAAAATCTTGAACGGTTGATGCAGGCATTCAGAAAGTCCTGAACAACCAGTCCTTTTGCATACAATACCTCACCATCCAGCATGATCCGCAACGCTTTACAAACTCCGGAGTTGGCGTATGCTGCAATCAGCATCGGCCTCAGTGTCTGCCTCCTTTTTGCCGTCCTCGTCTTCTTCCAGAGCCGACGGTCCCGAAAAGATTCTCCGCCATCGGAAAACCCGAAGGTTTCTGAATCAAAAAATGAATCCTAAAGAGGCTCTAAAGGTTGCCTTTTTTCAGTAACCTGTTTTACACTGAAATCCTTGCCAAATCTCTTTGAGCGAGAATAGCTCAGTTGGTAGAGTACGAGCTTCCCAAGCTCGGGGTCGCGGGTTCGATTCCCGTTTCTCGCTCCATTCTCTTCTTCTCACGAAACTCCCTAATTCCTCATTTTGCAAAATAAATTCTGGAATTTCCATCAGCGTTTCGAGTGTTTTCAAAAAATTTAGCAACATCCGGTTTTACCCGACTTCATTCATTTTCTGGGGTTTGATGGACACTCATATGGACACCAATTTTTTCATCGTTCATCCACGTCCCATCCTGCAATTCAGCATCGGTGACAACATTGTATCGTCGAGAGACTGAGGTCGTTTTATGACCGGAGATGGTCATGAGGGTGAAATGATCGTTTCGGGCAAACTTCAGATTCTTGATTGAGCAATGATACAGATCATGCAATGTCACCATAATTTTAACTCCTCAATCCATCAACGAGATCAACAATTTGCAATGGTTCCCGATTATAGTTTAGTTGAACCAAGTAATTAGAATATATTACAATCTTTCAAACTTAACAGATTGTGAAAAAACTATAAAAAATAAGAGATAGCTGATGTACCAATTTTCAGATCAGACAGAAGGCAAGGAAACAGTTTTTACGATCAAATCACAGGACGTAAAATTTGGAGTTGGTGCATTAAGAGAATTATGGTCTGATGCCAGATCATTAGGAATGAACCAAATTGCTCTATTCCTCGATTCCAATATCAAAGCAAGTAAACCCATAAGTCTTATTCTGGAATCATTTGAATCGTCCGGACTGGAAGTCGATATCTATGATGCCGTTGTTTGTGAACCCAATACCTCCAGTTGTATGGCGGCAGCAGATTTTGTAAAACAAGGCGAATATGATGGTATTGTTTCCATTGGAGGAGGTTCGGTGATGGATACTGCAAAAGCAGCAAACCTCCTTAGTTGTCATGGGGGAGAGATCCTGGACTATGTAAATGCTCCTATTGGTCTTGCCAAGAAGGTCCCAGGTCCCTTATTGCCTCACATTGCATGCCCGACCACATCAGGGACAGGGGCTGAAACCACTGGCATCGTGGTACTTGATATTGAAGAGGTGGGTCTTAAATCCGGAATCTCCTCTCCACATCTGAAGCCTAATCACGCCATAGTGGATCCAGAAACAACTTTGACCCTTCCATCAGGGGTAATCGCTTCAACTGGATTTGATGTACTCACACATGCTGTGGAATCGTATGTTGCGAGACCCTACACAAGTAGTGATCGCCCATTGGATCCTTCTCTTCGAATGGGTTATCAGGGAGCTACGCCATACAACGACATAGGAGCTCTTGCAGCTATTCGTATTGGCGGAAAATACCTTTTACGAGCAGTTCAGAACGATCAAGATGAAGAAGCCAGATTTCAGTTGATGTTTGCTGCCACCCTTGCTGGACTTGCTTTTAATTCAGCGGGAGTGCATATCCCTCATGCCATGAGCTATTCTGTTGCAACCTTAAAACATGAATATACTGCGAAAGGTTATGAAAAACTTCCACCAATGGCTCCACATGGAATTGCTGTTGTTTTGAACGCACCTGCAGCATTTCGTTTCACAGGACCAACTAATCCAGAACGTCATCTCGAAGTTGCTCAAGCGATGGGAATCGATACCAGAGATGCGAAGTTAGAAGATGCAGGGATGATCCTTGCTGACTGTTTCATCGATTTGATGAAGAAAACGGGGATCCCCAATGGCCTTGGAGCTCTAGGGTACAGTGAACATGATGTTCCTGCTCTTGCCGAGGGGGGTTTTGCACAACAACGACCTCTGAGTATGTCACCATGCACTGTCAGTGAGGAAGATTTAAAAAATCTTTATAATGACGCACTTCAATATTGGTAGCGGTGTTGAATCTAAGTCCTCATTCGAAAACGGAAAATATTTTAGAAATAAAATTGCAAAAGGGATTTCAAAATAAATCAATAATCATTTAATTGATAAGTTTTCTTTTATAGAAGTGTTCGAAATATCATTTGGCTTTATACTTTTTCTAACTCTGTTAAAATAACATATGATTATCATTTTAAAGTAAAAAAATGATAAAATTTAATTGAATCGAAAATCCATATAAAAAACATTATGATTTACCAGGAAAATCAAATCAGGCAATTTCAAACAGTTTTTGGTTACAATCTTTTATCAGAAATAGAATTTTTTGTTGCGGAACCATTTTTACTAGTAACCATGGAAGATCTTTGGCAGAAATATGAATCAAAATTTAACATTAACAGTGAATATTTGTATTTCGTAAATTCATTAGAAATCAAAGATTTGGATGAAGATGCAAAGAAATTTGAAAATATTAAATCAATAATAGGATTTGGTGGTGGTCAAGCTATGGATGTTGCTAAATTTTTAAATTGGAAAACAAATAGCAAACTTTATCAATTTCCATCATCACTAAGCGTTGATGCGGTTTTTGGACACCGAGCGGGGGTTAGGGAGGACAGTAATGTTAAGTACTTAGGCTGGGCAGTACCAGAAGCCATTTACATAGATTTTGATATCTTAAAAAGTTGTCCAAAACATCTTAATACAGGTGGGCTTGGCGATGTATTATGTTTTTATACAGGCATTTTTGATTGGGAATACGCACATAGAATAGGTAAATGTGAAGAAAAGTGGGCATATAATCAGTCATTGGCTGATATTTCAAAAAGCAAAGCTGATAACGTTGTCAATAACATAGATGATGTTTGTGAATTAACAGATAATGGCATTCAATTCTTGGTAGATGCCTTAAAATGGGGTGGTGCTTCTTTTCATGGAGCAGGTTGGAATCCAAGGCATATAGAAGGAGTGGAACATTTTTTCTTTTACGCTCTTGAATCGTATACCAAAAAGAAATTTCTTCATGGACAAGCTGTTTGTTTAGGAGTTGTAATTGGCTGTATGATGCATCAAAAAAAAGAAGATGAATTACTTGGAATCATTCATCAGGCAGGAATTGATATAAGGCCAGAAGCAATGGGAATTGAATGGGAAGATGTGGAAAAGACCTTATACTCCCTGAAAAATTATGTTATAGAAAATAAATTTCACTATGGCATTGCAAACGATTTTGAGGTGACAAAGGAATTTTTTCAAAGTGTGAAAAATAAGGTAGAAAGTAAATTTAATAAATGATCTTATGCTTTTACAGATCCTAACGTTAATCCTTTGACAATATGTTTTTGGGCAAATAATGAAAAGAGGATTAACGGAACTAGAGCTATTACAGAACTTGCTGTCATCCCGCCCCAATCTATCGAGGCATAACCTCTGAATTGCGATATCCCTAAGGTCACAGGATGAGCCTCACTAAACGTGAGTCCTATCGCGATCGCCAATTCATTCCACATCCATATCGCGTTTAGAACCGATGTTGCAACGATTCCAGGAATAACTATAGGGACATAGATCTTAAATAAAGTTGTCAATGGTCTACAACCATCTATGAGAGCAGCATCGTCAATCTCTGACGGTATTTCATCAAAAAAGCTCCTTAGCATCCATATAGAAAATGGTAGAACATGTACTTGATACATAAGTGCCAATCCAAAATGTGTATCGTAGATTCCTAGCGATTGGTAAATTGAATACATGGGTAGAACGAACAAAAATTCTGGGAGCATGTAGGCAACCAACAACCACTTCATAAAAGCAGATTTGAATTTTATTTTGTATCGTTTCAATCCGTAGGCACATAAAAGCGCAATAAATATTGAAATAATTATTCCTATCAAAGTAATCAATAATGAATTAAATATAGTTTGAGCGTAAAAATCGTTATTCCAAACCTTAATAAAATTCTCAAATGTTGGTTCAAATATGAATTTTGGTGGACGAGTAAAGCTATCTTTTTTCTTTTTCAGTGAAGTGATCAATAACCAATAGATTGGAATAAGTGTTAAAATGATAGCAATAATACTTACGATATAAGGAAGGATTAATTCCTTGATTCGTTTTCTATTCGTCACTCTTCCCTTCAAATTTGGAATAAATCAATATTAGGGTAAAAACAACCATAGAAAAAATGACCATTACGGTCATAGATTTTGACATTTCGAGAAATCCAAAAGCCATTCTATATGAGTAGGTTTGAACGACTTCGGTCGATATTCCCGGCCCCCCTCCAGTAATTCCCCATACAAGATCAAATATTTTTAAAGTATCAATCGACCTGAAAATGATTACTAAAAAAATAATTGGTTTAATAAGCGGAAGCCTAATAAAACGAGTAATATCCCATTCTGACGCTCCATCTATTTTTGCTGCTTCTACAGTATCATTGGGGATCCCTTGAAGGGCTGCAAGAATAATGATGAAAACAAATGAGGTTTGCCACCATACATCAACCCCAATGAGTGTTGGCATCGCTGCTTCAGTGGAACCAAAAAAACTGGATCTTATATCTATTTGTTTTAATCCATATGGAATTACACCAAACAAATTATTAAACATGATTTTTGAAATCATTGATACAATGATTCCTGATACCATTAGAGGTAAAATTAGGATGGTTCTAATGATCGTAGAGCAAAAAACAATCCTATCTACAAAGATGGCTAAAATTATTCCTATTGTTACTTCTAAAAAACAGGAAACAGAGGCAAATACAAAAGTATTATAAATTACAGTCCAAAATTCAGGATCTGTCAAAAGAAATAAATAATTATCTAGCCCTATAAAGTTTTCCTGATTTCCCCAATTCCAATCAAAAAAACTAAAATAAAACGAGAAAGCTACAGGGTATATGGAAGTAAAAAAGAGTATAATAAAGGCAGGAGCAATAAATAAATAACCGATGTGGCGGCTCATGATGAAAGGAGGGGAGCGCCCCCTCCCTCGACCTTAAATTTTATTTATTGTAATTTAAGAATTTACTATTTGCTTTTTGTCCAGACTGTAAAGCTGCTTCACCGCCATGGATCCTGTGAATGGTGTCTACAATTTCAAGTGCATATTTGCTCCAACCCTCTTTCATAACAACTGAACTTCTGGTTGTTTTCATTGACTCAAGGGTTGCACTTACATAGTCAGGATTCAGCGTCTTTGTGTAAACATTGTTGCTCCATGTTGACATTCTCGCTGCACCGCCATGAAATGCACCAATTTTTGGTTCATTCATTTTATTGGTCATATATTGAATGAAATACCAAGCTGCACCTTTTTCAGGAGCATTTGCTGGCATTCCTAGACCCCATTGCCAATGAGCAGTGTAGGATTTTCCTCCCTTGACTTGAGGAGGAAGAACGGCATAGCCAACATTTCCTTTTGATGGAGAATCAGCTTCTTCGAACCATGGTCCAAACAGGGACGCATCCACAAAAAAAGCAGAAAGATTTTGTTGAAAAGCTGTACCTGCTTCATTCCAATCATAGGCCTTGATGTCATCTGGACCCGCGCTCATCAAGCCTGCGTATTGGGCTAGCCCTCTTTGAATTGCAGGATGGTCCATTTGTGGACTTTGCCATCCATCCTCAAACCATATATTTTGAGGATAATTTACGCTTCTTGAACCCCAAGAATTGTATACAACACCAGTGATAGTATCGATTGCGGTATCAGTCCTTTTTCCTCTTACAACCATACCCATAACATCACCATTTGACATTTTCTTAACTTTGTTTGCAGCAAAAATAAGATCATCAAACGTTTCGGGGACTTTTCCGCCTAAGTATTTATTTACGTGATTTTTGTTATAGAACAGTATGTATGATTCAAAAGAGGCTGGAATGCAGTAATGGTTCGATCCAGGTCCCCCCGGGAATCTGGTGGACTGGAGAAAACCATCTGGAAAATCCGCAATATCATAACTTGATGATGTTTGATTAGAGTCAAAAATAAACTGATCAAGTGGCTCCAGCAGACCGGCCAGATACTGATTAAATGCCGTTGAGTCCATTGGGCAGAAATGAACATCTGCAACACCTTTGCCTGACCTGAGTGCTACTTCCATCTTATCGAAATAAACATCCTCAGCCATCGCATTTACTTTAACTTTAATCCCGGTGTCCCTTTCAAAGTCGGGGAGTACCGACCTGATCCCTTTCAGAACAGGGTGTTCACTCATCAAAAAAGTTATTGTTTTTCCAGAATGCGCTTTCCAATCAAATGCTGAAGCTGATCCGACGAAAAGCAATGAGATAGAAAAAAAGATTGAAAACAATTTGGATAACATTGTTACTCCTATAATTGAATGGATTTAAAAAAATTGAAGAGTAGAATAGTCAAATATGAGATGCAAGTACTTTCTAATAAAGATTTTTTAACGTAACCAAGAGGTCATTCATCATATTATCTCTGGTGTTATCACTCATTTTACTAGGCATGTTTAACCCGATGGTTCTAATCAACAAATGATCCAAATTTGGCAAGGCTCCACGATCATACTTGTATTGAGTATGAAAACTATTTTTTGGATCCTCCCAAGGTGATCCGTCATTCATTGGAAATTTTTTAACCAATGGTTCGATATTGTAATATATATGTACTTCGAAATCATGAAGAAACCATACATTGAAACCTTTATCTTTTAGATCTTTTGCAATCTCACGACCCTTTGAAATCGCAGTATTATCATCGAGGTTTTCTGGTAAGTGAAAACAAAGATAGTATCCTGTATCACCAGGGTTGTTTTGATAGGCTCTCTTTCTTAATTTAATTCCTTGTTTCTTAAAAAATTCTTCAAAAAAAGAATGATTTTTTCGAATATTATCAAGAATGCTATCTAATTTTTTTAATTGGACTCTTGCTACGGCTCCTTGTAATTCACTCATTCTTCTTCCATGACCCCAACCATAAGGGATATCTCCATACCAGTTAATATTATTTTTTTCTTTCTTGATATATCCAGCATTATGTAATGCATCTACTCTATCATTTAGCTCCTTATCTCGAGTAACAACCATTCCACCTTCACCAGCAGTAATATCTTTATTGAGTTGTAAACTAAATGTGCCTATATCTCCAAATGTCCCAAGTTTATAGTAACCTTCTGGCAAACTGGTTTGACTCGATCCTGGAATACCAAAAGCATGTGCACCAAGGGACTGGGCACAATCCTCCAGAACAAATATTTTTGATAGATTATCCTTTTTCCTGGAATTGTTAACATTTCTAACAACTTCCATTATTTCGCCAATTTTTGAAGAACCACCCAACATAGGGACGACCATAATCACTTTTGTTCGTTCGGATATTTTTACTTTAAGATCCTCAGGATCAACTCCTAAAGTTTGGTCTGAGTCCACCAAAACAGGTATGGCACGAGCTCTTATTATTGCAGAAATACTGGATATCCACATGAATCCTGGGACTATGACCTCATCTCCACTTCCCACCCCCAAAACATCTAAAGCGATTTCAAGAGCTCCAGTGCCTGAATTTACAGCTGTTACATATACTTTATTATGTTGATTATTGTTACTTAAACTTGAAGTGCTTAAGTACTCACCAAGTTCTTTTTCAAAATTAAAAACCTCTTTATCGCATTTTACTCCGTAGTATCTAAAGGGAGATTTGTTTGATATTACTTTTGATACGGCATCTACTTCTTCTTGATCATACCATAATGCACCTGGATATTCATGTGGATACATAATCTAAAATAATGATTAAAGTTAAAAAAATTTAAGAAAAGAATTATCTAATCTCACTTGAGGGGATGAAGTAGCGATTTTCTTTATCACATGGGTATAACCATTATACTGGTCATTAATATTATAATTCAGGCGAGCAGAAGTCACATACATGTCATTTCCCTTAAAACAAATTGATGTGGGTCTTGTAAATGGTAAAGACAGTGACCTGATTAATTTTCCCTTAGGATTAATACATGAAATTTTCCCTCCATCCCAATGTGCGACCCAAAGATTGTCTTTAGAGTCTGTAATCATGCCATCCGGGAAACCGTCCTCTCTTTTTCGAAATTGATAGAATGTAGTTATATTTTCGAAATTTTCTTTCGATAAATTAAATTTAGCTTTATAAATAACCCTTTTTGGTGAATCAGTAAAATAAACTGTTGAGCCATCTTTGCTAAAAGCAGGGCCATTAAAAACTTTAAATTTCATTTTAATTTGAGTTATATCTTTCCCTAAAATCCATAAACTCCCTTTTTCAAAAAATTCATAATAATCTCGACTACCGAATATGAGACTCTCTCCACTTGGATGCACAGAACCATCATTAATGATATCGTTTTCAAGTTTGATTGCCTCTGAAACAAATTTACCATCAAGCGTTAGGCCTTCTGAACCTCCACTTAGATAATGATTGTTTATAGTTTTAGCCACAAATGAAGAATGAGCTCCAAGTGTAAAAACTTTACAGTTCGCATTTTTATTATATTCAAAAACTTTACTGTTTGGTATATCAACCCAGGTAAGAGTTTGCTCAGTTCCATCATATGAAATTCCCTCTCCTAGATCTGAGCGTTTAAATGTCAACCTTTTTAAGATATTTTTCATTCTTTCAATATGTACAACTTAAACCACCATCGACAAAAATAGTTTGTCCAGTAATGTATTGACTCATATTTGAGAGAAGAAACACAAATGAACCAGAGCAATCTTCAGGACTCCCACCACGCTTCAGAGGGATTTTACCATTAGTAATATATATATCTTTAAATGATTCCATTTCATGTTCATGTTCACCACTTTCCGTGTATGCCATTCGTGTGTCTATGAATCCAGGAGCGATAGCATTGACTCTTATGTTATGTTTCCCGAGGTCTACTGCCATAGATCTTGTTAGCATCAGTAAGCCTCCTTTTGCAGTTGAATAAGCAAGTGAATCGTTGACGGCGAAAAATGCTTGTGTTGATAAAGTATTGATAATTGCAGGATGTTCTGATTTTTTTAATTTTGGGATAGTTTTTTGGATCATCCTTAAGGCTCCAGTTAAGTTTGTGTCAATGACTTTATTCCATCGTTCTTCATTAATGGTTTCAACATTATTAATGTCCAATATCGCAGCGTTGTTAACTAGCCCATCGATATGATTCCAACTTTTTACTTTATCCAGAGCCTGATTAATTGAATTTTCACTACGTATGTCAATTTCTGAGAAAATAACATTTTCCGAAAATTTAGATAATTTCTTTTCTGCAATCTCAAGAGCTACACGGTCGACATCGCATATGAGTACATTAGCTTTTTCATTAAGAATTGATTCCGCAGCAGAAAAGCCAATGCCTTGAGCTGCTCCAGTGACAATTATGAATTTGTTTTCTAATAATCCCAAATTTAATCTCCCCAAGATAAAATATTTTTTTCCCTTGTTGATTTTACTTCAGACCAAGTCTCTTTTTTCCTCTCTGGATCATTTGTGAAATCATTCAGCACCTTAATTATTGAATCAGACACCAATCCAATCTCGTCATGATTTATATTGCAAGGGTCTAAAAAAAACTCCTGATTTTCAATTAGGTCGTCCCTCACAACAATTGAGGGGTTCAGATTTTTCAGTCTAGATGAAATTTCCCATGCGTTCGCGAAACATCTTTCAGGATCTATTTTTATTTTTAAACGAGTTATTGGATTTCCCGTCCAATCTTCGTGTTCGCTAATCTCAATACCCTGTAAGTCAAATAGATCATTCTTCCATTTTTTTATTATTTGAGTTTCTTTATTTTTTTCGAATTCATGATCTCTAGTCATCCAGCATTCTAAAGCACTAATGGCACCTGCAATTCCTTCTTTACCGACCTTCATATGCCGACCTATTCCTCTATTTTGTAGATGAACATTTTTAATATATTGCTTTTTCCCAGCAACAATTCCACTTGTGACGCCCGATAAAAATTTATGTCCTGAGTAGATTACTAGATCTGCTCCTAATTTTATTGGATTGGTAAGGTCGTACTCGGATGCCATATCAACGATAACTGGTACATTTTGCTCATGGCATATGTTCACAAATAAATCCAAAGGTAGCTCATTCTCTCTCACGGTATGATGTGAAATAACGTAAAGCCCACAAATCACATCCTGATCTAATGAATTCCTAAGGTGATAGGTCTCACATTGTGCTGCTGATCCTATCAATTGAACTTTCGCGCCAGTAAGTTTGATAGACTGATCTACAGGAGCTCCATAATTGATCTGATGCCCCATCTGTAGAACCACTTTTGATTTTTCATTTTCTAAAGGTATTTTCTCAATTTTGTCTAAATTGTTCTGTGTAATAAAAGATGCTATTGAAGCCACTATTCCAGCACTAGAAGAACTAGTGATACACCCAGATTCGGAACCTATAACTTTTCTGATGACGCGACTTGCTTCATTTTGTAATTGGTCTATGTCAACAAATGAATTTAGGATCTGATCAACATCTTTTCTTATTTTTGGTAAAACTCTTGAGGCCCCTAAACTGGTCATCGTTCCAGAAACATTAATGATTCTGTTTAGATTCCATCTTTCAAAGATATTATCGCTATCCATTGATTTTTTTGATTTACTTTTCATTTTCAATGATTTTTGAACAAAGGTGTCGCTAAGTTCCTCAACATGGTGAAGGGTTGCCCAACCTCCAATCAACATAATCATAAATCTGACTCATGAATTCATCAAACTCAAAGGAAGTCTATAGAATGTTTGATGGATAGAGGTTTCTTCAGATCCAAACGAAAAAGATAATTTAGAGGATATTAAACAGGCTCGAGTGTGGGGAAAAAGCTCAAAACACTTAATTTAACGCTTTTGGTCCCTGTTTCTCGATCCATTCTTTCAGTTCCTCAGATGAGTCCTGTTGTTGAGCTCCAGGATCCAGCCAATTCATCCTGAAGGGTGCGATAGAGAAAGGAATCTCATAAAAGTTTGATCTGAATTCTAGGGAATCAAAAAAATCATGGAATCCTTGGATTGCTGGATTTTGTTTTACTCATCCCGTTCATCAGGGGCGCCACGGTAGTATTTCCAGAGGAAGAGGGCCCCGACCGAACGCCAGGGCGACCAGTGGCTTACCAATTTGCGGGATTCATTTTCGTTCGGGCGGTCCTTCAACCCCTTCAACCTCTTCAAGGACTCCTGCAGTGCCAGATCATTGGCTGGAAAAATGTCTGTCCGACCCAGACTGAAAACCAAATAGATTTCCGCACTCCATTCTCCAAAACCCCTGAGTTTGACCAACTGACTTTTTGCCTCTTGGTCCGTTTTCTGGGACAATTGGTCCATTTCCAATTCACCTTCCTCAATGGCTAGGGCAATGCCTTTGGCATACTCGATTTTTCTTCTGGAAAATCCAATACCCCGCAAAGTTTCTTCAGAGAATCGAAGAAAGGACCCGGCGGTTTTTTCGCTCCATATTCCATCCAACCGCTTCCGAATGCTTGAGGCTGCTTCGGTAGAAATCTGTTGCCCGAGAATGATTGCGAGTAAACTTTCAAACCCCTCAGGCCGGATTCTTGGCTCAGGATAACCCACCAGATCCAACCCTTTTTTGACATCAGCATCGATGGAAGCTATTTGGTCTAAACCCTGTTTGATGATTTTCGAATTCATTTAATGCCAGCCTGAAAAGAATATGAAAGTTTGTGTTCAATGGATGATGGGTTTCTCTTGTTTTCTTTTGTTCGGCGTCCAAGGATTTTCAATTGAGTCTGAAGCGAATCAAGAAAAATTGAGCATCGAAACCTTTGAAGCGGTTGCTTATTCGACTGAAGACAAAATCCTGTATCGGGAACTTCATAGAATCCAACGTAAAAATCAACGGATTATTCACTCTGAAACCCTCTATCTGAATCCGGAAGGTGAAAAAATAGCCGAAATGATTTCTGATTATTCAAACAACATTCATGTTCCGAATTATCGCTTCCGCGA
The DNA here is from genome assembly GCA_001469005.2 of SAR324 cluster bacterium lautmerah10. Taxonomy (GTDB): domain Bacteria; phylum SAR324; class SAR324; order SAR324; family NAC60-12; genus UBA1014. Next base: position 7,090 of record LNZD02000051.1, on the reverse strand, counting down.
TGACCTCCAGGATTATGAAGATGGAGTAGAATGTCATCACAAGGAATGTGTGATGTACCGGATTGAATCAGGTTCAAAAAAGGAAATTCAGGAATTCTCCATTGCAGACCGGTTTTTTGCCGGACAAGGCTGGCATCATTACATCCGTGAAAACCTTGAACTGCTTAAGGATCAGCAAGCGACAATGAATCTGATCCTTCCCGGAAGGCTTGATGATTTCCGACTTCAACTGGAAACAGAAGGGGTTAGTGAGAAAAAAATCCGTTTTAAATTGGAATTCGAACATTGGCTGCTGAAATTGTTTACACCGGTACTATACCTCACCTATGATCCCAAAAAACGAAGACTGATGGAATACCGGGGGCCATCGAATATCAATACCGAGGATAATGAATTCAAAGAAGTCAGGATCATTTATCAATACCCAGATTAACCCCCAAGAACTCAACGAAACCGGGGAAAGTCACGATGATCCTTTGCCCTTCGATGGCGGGAAGTAAGACCAAAAAACGGGGGTTGATTATGAAACCGAATCTTAGTTTCTTTGTTGAGGAAAACGATAGTGATCCGGTTTGAACTCTTCTTTTCCGGAAATATTTCCGAATCCCAACTCGACCCACTCCATAGGATATCCGGAAGGTAGTTCAAGCTTAGTTTCCAGTCTTTGGTGAAATTCCTGTTCCAGATTCCAATCGGCCACTTCCAAAGTATCCTTCAGTTGTTCAACATTTTTAGGACCAATGATGACGGAGGTGACCCTGCGATCAAAAAGCAACCAAGCCAATGAAATTTGAGAAGGAGTCTTCCCAATTTCTGTCGAAATCGTTTTCAACTCATCGATCACATCAAATGCTTGATCACTGAAGTATCTGGGGACATCAATAGTCTTCCTGAATGATATCCGGGAACCTTCCGGCAGTTCCTGGTCTCTTCCGTATTTTCCACTCAAAAATCCTCCCGCAAGGGGACTCCAGCATAGCATCCCCAGTCCCTGATCCGCGCAGGCTGGAAGGATCTCGTTTTCGATGTCTCTTCTCACAAGATTGTAAAGGTGTTGGGCGCTGATGAATTTTTCCTTCCCGTGTTTTTCTGCAATAGAATTTGCTTTAACGATTTGCCAAGCGTAATAGTTGCTGCAGCCTATGTAGCGAATTTTTCCCTGCCGGACCAGATCATCCAGGGCTGACATGGTTTCTTCCATCGGAGTAAACCAGTCCGGGCCATGAACCTGATAGAGGTCCAGATAATCCATTTTAAGTCTTTTCAGGCTTTTTTCGACTGCATCGAAGATATGCTTTCGTGACAACCCCTTGTCGTTGGCTCCTTCTCCCATTCGAAACCAGCATTTTGAGGCAACCACCAGATCTTCACGATGGTGATTCTTCAGGGCGTTTCCCAACATTTCCTCTGAAAGCCCGGCACTGTACATATCAGCGGTATCGATGAACTGTCCTCCCTGATCGATGAAATGCCTGACAATCGCGTTTGCTGTTTTTTGATCACACCCCCAGTCCTTCATTCCAAAAGTCATGGTTCCCAGGCAGATCCTGGAAACAAGTAATCCTGATTGTCCCAAATATCGATAAAGCATCTTTGATCCTTGAATTAACTTTTAGGTTTTTTCGCATTAACTTTTGGAAAAGATATAAAATTCCCTGTTTCAGTGAAAGTCCAGATCTTCTTCAGCTCCCTCGTTCATAAGTTTAAAATCCTTTCTTCTTTAATGCCCTGTTCGCTTCGTTTCAATTTTGAACCCAAGCACGGAAGGTTAAAAAATTTCTACAATATCGCTTAAGGATTTGTAAGAATCCCCCTGAATCGTCAGGAACTGTTTCAGAATTCCTGAAGCATCGATTCAAATGACGGCACATCATTTAAAAAACTGAGTTAAGCACATGACACGCCCCACCAGAAAACTGACCACCATCCTTGCTGCCGATGTTGTGGGTTTCAGCAAGTTGATGGACCAGCATGAAGAATTGACCCTGAAAAACCTGAAAACCTGCCGGGATATCGTCGACCCGATCATCACTGAATATGGAGGCAGGATCTTTCACACGGCAGGAGATTCGGTGATTGCCGAATTTGCCAGCCCGGTTTCATCGGTGGAAGCCGCAATCGAGTTCCAGCAAATCCTCGCGGACCGAAACAAGAATGTCCCTGAGGAATCCCAGATCACCTTTCGGGTGGGAATCCACCTCGACGATGTGATCATCGAGGGAGATAACATTTATGGAAATGGAGTGAACGTCGCCGCCCGGCTCGAATCGATTTGTGAACCGGGGTGCATTTTGGTTTCAAGATTTGTCCAGGAAAAGATCGAAAAGCGGATTCAACTGACCATCAATAGTCTTGGCAAGTCCGAATTAAAAAACATCGAAGGGGAATTTTCGATCTTTCAAATCAACCCTGCGCAGGATGGTGAAACGGCAAGCCCACCAGCGGCCTCTCCTCTACCCGCCAAGAAAGAGGCACCGCCAACTCCGGAAGTCATAAATACGAAACCACGGCTGTTGGTCCTTCCCTTCAGGAATTTGAACAATGATGAAGAAAATGAATACCTGGTGGATGGAATCGTCGAGGACATCATCACGGAATTTTCGATGATCCATTCGATTGAAATCATCTCCCGCCACACGGCATTCAATTTTAAGGGAAAAGAAATCAATTCCCAACAGATCACATCCGAGCTCGGGGTCAACTTCATTGCAACCGGAAGCATCCGTTCGGCAGGAAACCGGATCAGGATTTCGGTGGAGTTGACGGATGCTGCCACCGAAAGTGCCCTCTGGAGTGAACGTTTTGATCGAATGATGGAAGATGTTTTTGAAATCCAGGACGAAATCGTCAGGAAAGTGATCGTTGCCCTGGTAGGCCAGCTTGAAATTGCCAGTCTGGCAAGGGCCAAGAGAAAGCCGACAGAGAATCTCTCTTCCTATGAATTCCTTTTACGGGGTAAGGAGAATCACCACAAATTTTCCAAGGAAGGGGTCTTGGAGGGATTGCAGATGTTTGACAAGTCCATCGATGCCGACCCAGAAAACGCCCAGGCCTATGCCTGGAAAGTCTGCACCCTTGGACAGGGGATGTTTGCGGGATATCTTGAGGAACCCGTCGAGGACCTGTTTGAAGAAGCCCAGAAGACCCTGCAGAAAGCCCTGGATATCAACCCTAATGATTTTGAGTGCCACCGCATGTTCTGTGAAATCTACAAATCCTTTGAGGATTTTGAGAAAGCCGAACTCCATGGACGCAAAGCCTATGAGATGAACCCGAATGATCCGCGGATTGTAAACGGATTCGGAGAGTATCTGCTTCTGACTGGAGATACTGAAAAAGGTGTTGAACTGATGATCAAAGCCTACGAACTGGACCCCAACGGAAAAGGAGATTCGAATTCAAACAAGCGTCTGGGAGACATCGTCTTTGCCTGTTATGTCCATGGTGAATTCGAGAAATCCCTGGAATACGCGGAAAAGATCGAAAAACTCACCACCAACGCATGGCTGGCCAAAATAGCCAGCCTCAGTGCACTGGGAAAGGCCGATGACAAGGAAAAGGAAATGAATAAATTCCTGGAATCGAATGCAGATTTTTCAATGGAAGATCATATCAGCAAATTCCATTTCCAGGACAAATCCGTGAATGAAAAAATGATTCAACTCCTGAATTAACAACAAATTTCAAAAAGCATCAAAAAGCACAGGAATTCAACATGATGGATGAAAACAAACATTCTTATGCCGGAGATTCGATGCGGCGGGTCGAGGATGAAGAAATGATCACCGGGGCCGGATGTTACACCGATGACCTCCAGTTTCCTGAAATGACACATCTTCATTTTGTACGATCTCCCTATCCCCATGCGAAGATCAAAAAGATGGATCTTTCGGCAGCCATGGAATCTGAAGGAGTTTTGGCGATCTATACCGCAGATGACCTGATCCGTGACGGGGTCAATCCCTATCCGATCCCGGGACCTCCCGGGGATTTTGTCACTCAAGAAATCCTGGATCAGGGATACCGCAACGGCAACGGAGAGCCGATGGATCCTCCGCGGTGGCTCGCGTTGGCAAAGGATGAAGTGCGTTATGTCGGTCAACCGGTGGTTGCAATTTTGGCAGAAAGTGCGGAAAACGCTTTGACAGCATCCGAGTTGGTTGAAGTCGATTATGAAGAGTTGGCCTCGGTCGGAACGATTCAGGACGCTGAAAAGGATTCCGCACCGGCCATCTGGAAAGGGGCTCCTGGAAACCTGCTGATCCAGATGGAACATGGTGATGCTGCCAAAACAGACAAAATTTTTGCGGAAGCCGATCATGTCACCGAACTCGAATTGAGCAATTCGAGACTGGTCGGGAATGCCATGGAACCCCGTGCTTCGGTTTGCAGGAGGGATCCGGAACAGGATCGCCTGATCCTCCATGCCGGACACCAGGCTCCCACGGGGTTACAGGAAAGTTTATGCAAGGATATTTTCGGCTGGAGCACCGACAAACTCAGGATTGTGGTTGGACATCTCGGCGGAGGTTTCGGCATCCGCGCCGAGACCTATCCGGAGGAAATCGTTACTGTATACGCGGCCCATAAACAATCCCGTCCGGTCAAATGGAATGGAGACCGGACCCAGGAATTTTATGGCACCGTTCACGGTCGGGACCAGCTCAGCACCGCATCCCTGGCCTGCAGCAAAGACGGGAAAATCGAGGCCTTGCGGATCATCACCCGCAGCAACCTAGGCGCCTATGCAACCGGACCGGGTGCGGCCATTCCTCCGGTAGTCGGTCCCAAAATCCTGACTTCGCTTTACCATGTCCCCTGCTTTCACCTCGACGTTCGCTCCTATCTCACCAACACCGTTCCGATGGGAGCCTACCGTGGTGCAGGGCGTCCTGAGGCAATCTACCTGATGGAACGCCTGGTCCAGAAAACCGCGGAAGAAATGGGAATCGATTCCCTGGAATTCCGCAAAAGGAATTTCATTCCGCCCGATGCAATGCCTTATACCTCTCCGATTGGAGAAATCTACGACAGCGGAGATTTCGAAAAAGTCCTCGACAAAGCCATCGAATTGTCAGAATGGAATGATTTTGAATCAAGAAAGAAGAATTCCCAAAATAAGGGAAGAATCCGTGGCAGGGGCATTTCCTGTTATATCGAATGGACCGGGGCGATCTGGTTTGAAGAGGTCACCACCGAAGCCAGGGCGGATGGAAGGGTCGTTCTTTATACTGGTACCCAGAACATGGGCCAGGGATTAAAAACCGCGTTTACCCAATTGCTTTCCCAACAACTCGAACTTCCTGTCGGAAAAATCGAGATCGTTCAGGGAGACACGGATCTGGTCAAAGGCAAAGGCAGTGTCGGTTCCCGTTCCCTTTACATCGGCGGATCCGCCATCAAGGAAGGCGCCGAGAAGTTTCTCGAGGAAAACCGGAAACTGGCCGCGGAAGCACTGGAGGCCGCCCAGGAAGACCTGGTTTACAAGGCAGGAACATTTACCGTCAGCGGAACCAAGATTGGCATCGGCTTGGGAGAAATCGCCAAGAATCAGCCGCAGCAGAAAGTTTCCGTCTATTCCAAAACCACCCTCACCAGCCGTTCCAGTACAGGATGTCCAAGCTGGCCAAACGGGTGCCAGGTCGCAGAAGTGGAAATCGATCCTGAAACGGGACAAGTCTATCTCGATGCATTGACGGCTTATGATGATGTCGGAAACGCGATCAACCCGATGATGGTCGAGGGGCAGGTCCATGGAGGAATCGTCCAATCTCTCGGACAGGCATTTATGGAAGAGGCCGTTTTTGACAAAGACGGGCATTTTGCCAATCCATCGTATATGGACTATGCGATGCCGAGAGCCGACGACGTTCCTAATTTCAAATGGGATTTTTATACCGGGGCACCGTGCCAAACCAATCCGCTTGGCGCCAAGGGAGTTGGAGAATTGGGAACCGTTGGGGCGACTCCGGCCGTCGTCAATGCGGTTCTTGATGCTTTGAGGGACAATGGGGTTTCACACATCGACATGCCCCTGTCACCCCAGAAGGTTTGGGCTGCGCTTCAGAATTGAATCAAAAGACTCAGGCTGCCTGCAGTTCCTGCTCTAATTTTGGAGGCCTGTCACAGAGATTTCGGAGGTGGTGGCCGAAGGCTTTCATCACCATCAGATGTGCTACGGCCTGGGTGATGTTGTAGAGGTACCAGGGCAGGCTTGGGCTGAAATCGTGGATCGCCGACATCACTGACTGGCCCTGGAGTACTTCACGGAATTCGAGTCTGCCATTCGGACTTTCCTCAACGTTGGCTAACAGTCCCCCCACGATTTTCAGCACCAGGTTCTGGTCGGTTCCATGTTCATCCAACCGCAATACCAGAAGCGGTTTGGACATCAGCCTCAGGTAAAAACTCACCAGATTATCGTCTGTTACTTCACAACGGAGGATGGTTCTCAGGGTTTTTGGCAGCCAGCGCAGGTATTCCTCCATCACCCAACGCGCATTCTTACCCTGGGGCAGAGGAAGGCGTTGAACCGACCGCACCCTTTTCGCTGCGTTGAACCGATCGCACCCTTTTCGCTTTTCGAATCGATTGCTGATCGTTACTGCGGAAGCTTTGCCTCGGATTACTCACAGGATAACCATGACGGTCCATCGAGTTTTTCAGTGATTTTTCGAATGATTCACAACGATCAATAAGTTTGGTTTGTAATGCATTTGAATGAACGGTGAGATCATGTTTCAGACTATCGACGAGAGGACCCACCAAATCAATGGAAACCCCACTGAACGTTGAAACCCAGCGCTTGGAGAAGGAAATCGGGATGATTGGAACTGAGAACATGATCCTTTTCCGATTCATCGTTCTCGCGGTGGTCTGCATCATCTCTCGATAAGTCATCACATCCGGGCCGCCGATGTCAAAAGAACCTTCGTACTGTTCCGGATTCTTGAGGCACATCAGCAGCGCTCGTTCCACGTCATTGATATCAATCGGTTGCGTCATCGAAGCGGTCCAGGCAGGAAGTCCCATCAGAGGAATTCTTCGAACCAGATTGATCAAAATTTTCAGAGAAGACCCACCAGGTCCG
>LNZD02000050.1 GCA_001469005.2 SAR324 cluster bacterium lautmerah10 | reverse complement strand
CTATAATAAACTGGAGTACCCAAGCTGAAACCATAAGTATTTTCTGTGGTCATACCCAGATTTAAGCCAGTACTATCGGAAACCCTTCTCCGAGAGGTGAATACTGATGCAGATACCTGAGAATCAAATAACCTGGGTTCGATCAGAGTAATATCGAATTGCTGGGTCACGTCCCTTTCTGCAAACTGGGCACTCAAGCGCAGGGTTCTGCCAGTTCCAAGAATATTCCCCTTGGAAAGCTGTAAACCTCCGCTGAATCCTGAAAGGTCACTGAAGCCGATTTGAGCCTGGAATGTTCCGGTTTGCGCTTCCTTGAGCCTGGTCAGGATATCGATCACATTGTCTTCCCGTTCTCGCGACTGTTGTTCCAGTTGAAGTCCCGGTTCAAAAAAACCAAGTCTCATCAGGCTTTCCTGACTCAGTCTGAGTTTTTTCCCGTTGAAAAGTTCTTTTTCAGCCACCTCGAATTCACGCCGGATGACATGATCACGGGTCTCTGCATTACCAGCGATTTCAACCCTGCCGATGTAGGCTTTTTCTCTTTTGATGATCTGGTAATTGACATCAACGGTTCTGTTGTCTTCATTGATTTTGGTTTTCGGCACTACCCGGACAAAGGCGTAACCCTGCTCCTGGTAAATTTCGTTGAGTTGGGACCGATCCCGGTTTTGAAGAAAGGGGTTGTAGATTTCTCCGGTTTTTAAGTTAAGAGGTTCGAGCAAATCTTGTGTGTCTCCTAAAAGGTCTCCGCTTACCTCTACCTTTCCAGTGTAAAACTGAGGTCCCTCTGTGATATTTAGTCTTACTTCCAGCCAACTATAATCAGGATTGTTGACGATTGTTACCTGAGGCTTGTCGATAAAAACCTTGATGAATCCATTCTTTAAATACTGCTGTGAAATCAGTGCAAGATCCTGGTTCACCATTTCCTCCCGGAAAACACCCGATTCATTCATCCAGGCAAAACAATCGATTTCCGCACTGAGGATGAAGCGCTTGATGTCGAGTTCCGAATAAAAACTGGTTCCACTGACATAAATATCCGTCAGAAAAACCCTAGGTTTTTCATCGATTTCAAAAATAACCTCATAGTTCATCTCATCCTGTTCAACCACCCTGGAACGGACTTTGACCTTCGGATACCCCTCTTTCCGGTATTCTTCGAGAATGATTTCCTCGTTTTCTCTCAGCTTTACAAAGTCAAATACATCCTGAACCTTTACTGTCAATTGTTTTTCTATTTCGGTTTTTGAGACCAAAGTCAGTCCTTCGATTCGCACGTCTGCCAATCGTGCTCGTTCAGTGACAACATAGCGAAGAAGGTATCCGTCTTCTCCGGTCTCGACTTCCACCTGAACATCACGGAAAAGGTTCATGTCATGGAGAATGTGAATGTCCTGCCGAAGTTTTCTCTGATCTAGTGCTTCTCCGACTTGACTCTCGATCATGTAAAGTATTTGTGCTTTTTCGAGATCAGAGGTTCCTTCAATTTCGATGCTATGGATGGTTTGGGAAGGATTTTGAGCGTTCAACTCATGGGCTGTGAACCCCTGGAAAAACCCTGACACCAGCAAAAAAGCCAGGAGCAACGACTTTAAATTCAAGGGCAGGGATTGAATGACTTGCGCCATCTTCAAGTTTGAGGGGCTGATGTAAAAAAATGGGTTGTAAAAGAAAACATTTTTTTAATCGGCAATGATTGGGCTACTCTTGGTTCAACAATCCGTTTTCAAGACGGAACTTAGAATTGGTCTCCATCGCCAGTTTTTGATTGTGGGTGATCATAACCAGAGTGGTACGATTTTCCTGATTGAGTTTCAGCAGAAGTTCCATCACCTGTCTGCCAGTTTCTTCATCAAGATTCCCCGTTGGTTCATCTGCCAAAAGAAGCTTAGGACTGTTCGTCAAAGCCCTGGCAATGGCGACCCTCTGCTGCTCACCACCGGAAAGTTGAGAGGGTTTGTGATGCATCCGATCAAAAAGCCCCACTTGATCCAGCAACATTTTAGAACGTTCCATGGCAGTTGTTCGGGAGTTTCCCAGAATCAGAGCCGGGATCATGACATTCTCCAATGCATTGAAGTCCTGAAGTAACTGGTGAAACTGGAAGATGAATCCGATTGTTTTATTTCGGAATGCAGAGGATTCTTCCCTTTTCATCTGCATCAGATCTGTGTTTTCAAAACAGATTCTGCCGGAGTCTCCTTCATCAAGAGTCCCTAAAATATGGAGAAAAGTGCTTTTGCCTGTTCCTGAGGCACCCACGATGGAAGCACTTGCCCCCGCTTCAAGTTTGAAATTAAGCCCCTTGAGGATGTGAAGTTGATGCCCTTCACCATCCAGAAAACTTTTATGGAGACCCGAAACTTCAATTTGCATGGAAAGAACATCCGGTATTAGAAAACCCTCTAGTTTAACAGGGTAACCGGCGCGCTCAAGATATATCGGAAACCAGGATGGCCGGTTGGTCTTCTAAAGAAAGCATACCGGCCACATATGTGAGGAAGAAACTTAAGCGTAGAGGGATGTGATGTTTTCCTTGAATTTTTCTTCAATTACAGAACGTTTTATCTTCATGGTCGGGGTTAATAATCCATTATCTGGATTCCATTCTTCATCAAGGAGGCTGAAATCTTCGATTCGTTCAAAATTCTTAAATGTCGTACTAAACTGTTGTACCTCTTTTTTGAAAAGTTCTCGGACTTCAGGAAGCTGAAGTAATTCCGGGTTGCTTCCGGAAAGTCCTTTTTCATCGGCAAACTGCCTGACTTTTTCCATATCCGCAACAATCAGAGCGACATTGTGTTCCTGATTCAGTCCATAGATCATCGCCTGAGTGATATAGGGACTGAGTTTGAGTTCTTCTTCTAGCGGGGCAGGCGCGACAAACTTGCCGTTTTCAAGTTTATACTGTTCCTTGATCCGCCCAGTGATGTAAAGATACCCGTCTTCATCTAAATGTCCGAGGTCTCCAGTGCGAAGACCACGGGATTCCGTCAGCGTGCTGCTCGTTTGTTCCGGGAGATTGTGGTACCCCTTCATGATGTTTTCGCCATAGGCAACCACTTCTCCGTCTTCTTCTTTAGAGCCTTCGACGGAAGAATCGATTTCGATTCGAATTCCCGGTAATGGTTTTCCAACAGATCCAAATTTTCGTTTTCCTGGAAGGTTCATGGTTAGGGCTGCTGAATTTTCACTTAAGCCATAACCTTCGTAAACACCAATTCCTATATCATTGACAAATTCTGCTACTTCAGCACTTAAGGCACTTGCTCCACTGACTGCTAATCGCAATCTTCCCCCAAATCGATCCAGAATTTTTTTAAAAATGATCTTTCTTGCTAAAGTAAGAGCGAGATTTTCCATGAAACTCAGAGTTTCCCCCTCCCTTTCTGTTGTAGACCCGGGGAACAGCAAAAAAGACTGTTGGCTTGACTAAAGACATATCACTGACAATCTCATTTACATCTGCAACCAAACCTGTGGAATAACCCGATTGGATTAACAGATGAACTTCAGCCAACTGTCCAAAACTATGTGCCCATGGAAGAAATGAAAGTGTTTGATCGTTAGGGCTCAGTCGCAAAGACTGAATTCCAACCGCAATCATAAACAAAATATTGTGGTGCGTAAGCAAGACACCTTTAGGGTTTCCTGTGGTGCCTGAGGTATAGAGCATCCCCATTTCCGATTCAAAATCAGGTTTTGCCGAAGGAATGGGTTGTTGTTTCCCCTTTTCCAAAAGGGATTCATAAGTCAGGGTTTGATCATCACCGCTTCCTTCAAGCAGAACCACAGATTCCAATTTTTCTATTTTATTAGGGAAATCTTTTACGTGTTGATAAATTTCTGAATCTGCAGCAAGTAAGATTTTGGAACCACTGTCCTCGCTGATATACTCCCAGTCTTTGGGGAGTTGTGTTTCATACATTGGGACAAATTGTGCCTCAAGCCCGAATGTGGCATAACAGGCAACCGCCCACTGGACGGTGTTTTTGCTGATGATGGCGACTTTGTCATCCTTTCCGACGCCAAGAGTAGCAAGCCCTCCGCGGAACTGATCCACCTTTTCTGCAAATTCCGCATAGGTGATCCACTCAAAAGCACAAATATAAAAAAACTCAGCAATTAAGCAATGCGGATTTCTTTTTAACGAATATTTGACTTGGCATTAAAATCCCTATAACTCGTTTTCTGATTGACGAGAGATATGGGTCACCAAGTTTTCTAATGTATTCTTTTCGGGAAGGTAGAAGAGAATCTATTTTAACGAGATCAACTGAAAGATCCGTAATCAGACTTTAATCGTTTTGCCGCATCTTTGGCAAAGTAGGTTAGGATCATATCTGCACCTGCCCTCCTGATTGAATGGAGCATTTCCATCATGGCCATATCCCGGTCAACCCATCCTTTTTCTGCTGCAGCCATGACCATGGCATATTCTCCGGAAACGTTATAGGCCGCCACTGGAGCATCAAATTCGCTTCTCACTCTGGCAATAACATCCAGATAAGCCAATGCCGGTTTAACCATCACAACATCGGCACCTTCATCGAGATCCAAAGATACTTCCCTGAGGGCTTCACGTGAGTTGGCCGGATCCATCTGGTAGGTCTTCTTATCCCCTTTCTTCGGGGCGGATTTGAGAGCTCCCCTGAAAGGCCCGTAGAAACATGAAGCATATTTGGCGGAATAGGCAAGAATGCCCACATGATGTAAACCCTGCTCATCAAGCGCATCCCTGATGGCTCCAACTCTGCCATCCATCATGTCCGAAGGGGCAATCCAGTCTGCACCGGCTTCAGCATGAGAAAGCGCCATCTTACAAAGTACTCCAACGGTTTCATCATTAACAATCTCTCCGTCGATGACGAGACCGTCATGGCCATGGGTCGTATAGGGATCCAGTGCGACATCCGTTTGGACACATAAATCGGGGATCTTTTTTTTAATTTCTCGGATACACCTTTGAACTAAACCTGAAGAGTCATAGGATTTGGTCGCCAGTTCGTCTTTTTCCTCGGAATATCCAAAGAGGTTGACCGCTCCGATGCCCATTTCATAAAGAACTTCGCATTCGCGAACAACTTCATCAACTGATAAACGGAATTGCCCCGGCATGGTATTGATTTCCTCCCTCACACGATTCCCTTCTGCAACGAAGATTGGATATATCAATTGTCTGGGAGCAAGTTCTGTCTCCCGAACCAGTCCTCGAATGGGACCATTTCGTCGAAGTCTTCTAGGACGGAAAACTAAATCCATAATTTAAAGAAAAAAAGAAGAAAAAGACCTGCCTCAACTCAGACGGAGGGTTGGATGTCTGAATTTTTGAGGCAGATTGAGAATGAGAAATAAGGTTAAAACTTAGGTTTTTTCAATAATGATTTTTGTTTTCCCAGATTTACGCATCCTTATTTCATCACCTGCTTTCCAGTCAAGGCTGCTGAAAAATTGTTGTGGAATAATAACTCTGAGAGCCTTACCCGCTTGTCCAGCAGAACGTACTTTGTCTGTATGAATTCTTTTCGGTTTAACCGCTTTTGCCGCACTGCTTTTTCTGGTGAATTTAGGCGGAGCTTCACCTAAAGAAGAAGCAGCAGCAAGTAGCCGGTTAGTGAATGTTTGAACCGACATGTTGAGTTCTCTTGCTACTCCACTTTTGCTATTTGATGCTGCAAGATTTCTTACTTGTTTCATTAGTTCTGCATCACTCATTTTTGCCATGTGCATTTCCTTTGTTTAAAGTTGTAAAAAATATAAATTTGAATGGTCTTCAACTGAGACTTAATATAATTAAACAGAGTTTTTAAAATAGATCAAGTATTAAAATAGTTTTATTTTGGTGAGTTTAAATGACTTTTGCCGGTTTAGGCTGCATTCCGACATATTCATTTTGTATCTCACGAAAAACATTAATTTGATTCTGGTGAGGACTATAATAAATATTCACATTGCCTCGGTCTGTGTCTTCCCAAAAAGTTGGTCCCGAAAATTGGAGTCTTGCATATATGGTATTCATGGTTTTGTGAAATGTTTCCTTTCCCAGTAAATCATAATCCTGCATGGTATCCTTGGCAATTAACCTTGCCCATTCTTCCTCATTATTTTCCAGAAAAAAGAGAGCCATTCCAATATGGAGGAGTCGAATACCATGATTTTTACTGAAAAAATTAAATGCGAAACCACGGTCGATATTTTGTAGGTTGTCTAGTAAGAGAAACTGTTTCAACTGTTCAAAATAATGCTCTCTATCCCAATGCAGTTCATACATTTTGATAAGCCCTTTTTTCATTTCCGTGGCCAGGGTGTCAAGGATGAATGCGAGTGAAGGGGCATCCAACAATGCTTCGAAAATGGCCTGTCCATAAAAAAGATAATGGCCATAACTTGTTTTAACTCTTGGCAGGTCACGTTGTTCAATTAAACTTTGAACAAATTTCCCATAATGAAAGATTAGATTGTAAAGATTGCGGGGTTCATTGTTAAACCTGCCATGTTTTAAAGCAAAGCGAAGATGGGTATTGAGGTGGATCAATACCAAATCAATCATTTTGTCATGCTTTAATTCAACAGCCTGAACTCCGATTCGTTGAACCTGATCAACACAAAGAGTGGATAAATCAAATTCTCCCGCTTCGATGAAACTGATAAATGCGTTACCGATTACTCTAAAATTTTTCAATTCATAAAAAACACGGTCTTTCTCTATATCCTCAAACTGTCCCTTAAGGGTCTTAAATGAAATATCTTCCCGGATATCCTCTGTTACTTCAAAAAAGGAAACAGGAAAATCTTTTTTCCATTTGAGGTATTCAATCAGCAAATCTCCAAGTCCTTCAATAATCTGAGCTTTTGGCTCCTTATAGGGCACATAAACAAGAAGATCTATCAACTGATTTGTTGTTTCAAAAAGATGTATTTGCCACTTAAGTCTCTTTTTGGGATGAAGATCTCCTGTTGGTCCAATTGAAGCTAGTTTCAGATAAACTTGTTGTATGCTTCCAAAAAGTTGCTCGATCACCTTCCCGGTTTTTGTGGAATATAAAATTGAAAGAATGAAGGGAAATCCAATGATCATGAATAACGGCAACAAAATATTGTAGTTCAGGATCAAACTGGGGCGCACATCCATTTGCATTTCTGCCATTAATTTGATGGTCAATGCGTGCACATAAAGGGCGATAGTAAACCAAACAAAAAACAGACTAGGCCAATGGTCCATATAGAGATCGATCAGTTTTGGAACCTTTTCTGCTGCAAAACTGATGACGATGGTAAGACTGCCTAGAATGAGAGTGATGAAAACCAACCAGAGGATCGGGGCAAAACCGACATCGATTTCGGCCCAGAGGATCTCGGTGTCACCGCCTTCAAGGAAGTCGGAAAATGTTTTAAAAAACGATCTGAAAAGGAGGTCGGCTAGAAAAAGGCCAGCAAAAATAATGATCCCCGCCTGAAGGGAACGGGGATTGGTCAATAAATTTCTAAGGATTTGAAGGAAGGTCCAACTAAAATCTTTTTGGGCTTCCATGATTTCCCTGTAACGAGTAAATCAGGGGATTGAATGGACAGTCCTAGGCCTGCTCATTTTCGGACTCAAGACTAGCGCTGGGAATCATTTTGATCTTTCCCTCATTTGTTTCAAGAATGGCCTGGAAGGTAGGTTTATGACTAAATGAAGCCTTGCTGGGTTCATCCAATTCGTAAAGGGATTTAGCCCGTTTTGCAGTGACATGAACCTTCTGGAAAAGATTTCCTGTTTTCCCGAAACTGTGTTCCTCCATCATTTTTAAATATTCTTTTTTTTTCATGAATTCCTTGAATGTATGAAGACTGATCCCTATCAGTCAGGTTAGTGGTTTAGGATGAAAAAAGGGTCGTAATTTTTAAGGTAATAACATCTGCGTTTCTGCAGTTTGACGAAATACTGAATCTGGCGATTGATTGACAAGGTTTTGGAGATGTTTTTTGGCTTCTTCAACTTTTCCTTCTTGTCTTGCGATTCTGGCTTGGGTGAACCATTGCAAATCACTCCACCGTTCTTGTGTCAGGACATCAAGCATTCCTCGGGCTCCATTCCAATCTTGTTCCTGTTCCAGCAAAGAAACGAGGCTGATTCGGGCGATGGTTTTCAGCATTTGGCTGGTTTGATCTTGTTCGATCACTTGTTGAAATAAGTCTTTGGCTTCAGAAAATCGGTTTGAATCCGCATGAACCCTTGCCAAATAAAGCTTTGCCGCACTTTCAAGAGATGAGCCTTTTTCTTTTTCTAAAAAGTGCTCAAGTCCAGCCAATGTTCTTTGTTGTCGGTTTTCCAGAGACAACTGCGGGTTGTCTAGTGGGCGGCTTGATGCGTAAAATAGCTTTGATTCTTCAATCTTTTGAAGGTTTTGATATTCAAAACCTGCCCATGTACCCAAAATCAGGAATGCAACTAGGACAACTCCTGTCCAATATTGTTTCCGGTAAACGTGAAGATGGTTTACGAAACGATACATGGATTGTTGTACTCGGTCCTGCTGAAGCAGTTCCTGACGGGTCATTTTTTCAGGATCTTTCATCGTTGATGGGATGAATTTGGAATAAAGTAGATGTTGTGTTCAATTTTAAATAATGAATACCAACATAAGCCATGTTGGCATAAACCATTAATAATCTAGGTCAGATTGTTTTAAAAAAGCCAATAATCAAACCCAAAATTATGAGCTTGGTTATAATTTAAATCAAGATTGTTTTTTGTTTGATTGGGAATAATCGTTTCTCTCACAATTTTTGAAGGCATTTGAGATCAAAGGAAAGAATGAGGTTTCTTAATTCATATCTGCATATTTTGAATTCTGATATTTCTTTAAATTGATCCAATGATTGCAAGGTCAATCATCCTTGATACTCTTTGAAGTTACGACACCTCTCAAAATTTCAATAGCAAATCAGGATAAATGGATCAGATTCGTTTCGATTCATTTCAACGTTTTCCAGGAGTTTTCATTATTTCCTGGAGCATTCAGAAGGTTTTAGCCCCGTCTCAACAAGGTCCTGAATAAAGCTTGAATTAGGGGAGTCAGTGGTCTTTTTCTTGCTTTTCGTAAGATTTGAATTTTTACGAATTCTGGAGGGTTTCCCAAACCAGACTAGTAAGAAACTGTTCCAAAGACATTTTACCCATGCAAGTGATTCCTGATGGAAGAGACTGCAATCCGATTCTTAACTCCTCTTTCACAATGAAACCAAAAGTTCTGACTCGATTGGGTAAATTAATTTCCTTATCACAGCAAATCTTTCCAGTGCACTCAGGTCCGTCTCGTAAAAAAATTCTTTGTAAATCACTATCGATTTTCATCATTCAAGCTTGTTTGTGTTTTTCAGTTTTGATTTTCGGGTTTTCTCAGGGGGTATTGGCACAGTCCGGGTTTTTTGAAGAGGACAATTTTAATTTTGAAACCGATTCAGTCACTGGCTTCAGTGAAGACGGCAGGGTTAAGATCTTACTCCTAACCCTTCTTCCCAAGGGAATGACCGAGACCGCAGCAGAGGAAATTTCAAGAGCCCTTCAATTGAATCTTTTCAATACCAATCACTTCACCGTGGTAGGGCCCTCCGAGTGGAATGCACAGATTGAAGATCGGGATCCCACACTGGCCGACTGTCATGATGTTGCATGCGGAGTTTTGATTGGGAAATTATTCAATGCGGATAAAGTTCTGGTGGGAAATATACGAACTCAGGAATTCATGAACGAAGACAATCAGAATGAGCTTGGTTTTGAATTGTCTCTGCGAATGGTGGATGTTGTGACCAATATCACTGATTTTACCGACACGGTGGATTTCAATGATCGTGACATGCATGACCGGCTCTTTGAACTGGCAGTTCGAATTTCTGAGAACACCTTATTGCGTGGTTTTGTGATCAGCGTCAAAAAACCAAACATCAGCATCGACCTTGGCCGTGCACATGGACTTCAAAACGGTCGACAGATTGTGATTTTCAGACAGATTTCCACTCAGTCGAACCTTGAAGGCCAAACTTTGGAACTGGCCACAGAAAACATTGCAATTGCCGAAATCGTCAGGGTTAATGATCTCTCTTCAGATGCCATTGTGAAACAGCGAATCTCGGCGGTGACCCCAGGAGATCAGGTTCAAACCTATATCGATGTGGCCAAGCAGGTTCATTTGATCACAAACACCAGACGGGAACTTGATACCCAAAAACGCCTTCGACCTAGAACTCGTCCCCTGAAGTTGGAACCCGAATTGGTTGAGGAAGATACCGGGAAACAACGATGGGCCATGAGGTTATCTCAGGCGATGGGAGAAGAAAATCAATGGTTTTACATCACTGCAGGGGGAGGAGCCGCAACTCTGCTATTACTCAGTGGAAATTTTAATATTTTCTCAGGCGGACTTGGAAGTCTGATGCCCTGGGTCGCTGGAGGGGCAACGGTTTATGCAGGAATGAAATATGTAGGTTTCCGTGACAAGGTCAGCCTTCTAAGGCAAGAAGGAAGAAATTTAGGTTATCTATCCTTTAGGCCTTTTCAACAGGTTCAGAAGATTTCCAATCAGGAAACAGCATTTCAAACAGATAACGATTTTGGATGGCAACTCATGTGGACCCAGAAGTTTTAATAAACATTTCCGAGAATCTTCGTCAAAATAGACGTTCCTGTTTCTAAAAAACTTACCTGCCCATTTCCCTTCCCTCATAATTGAATCTGAACCCGTCTGGAGAAGCTCTTCAGTCAACCCCCGCCTCTATCTTTACATCTCTGACAAAGCTATTCTGACAACCTCATGGTTGTTACTTCCTGGAAACGCTGAATCAGTATCCTAGTGAGAAAAATTCTAACTGGTTTCAGAATATGAGATTGATTTTCACCCTGAAATCAGAGTAGATATTTTAAGTTCAATCCCTTTGATTGATGAAATCAAAAGTGGATTCAAGCATATCGATGAATAGAGTATTGGTTGATAGGCTTGAAAATTTTAAAGTTTAGATTCTGGAACCCAGTTGAACCTCCCTACCTCATCTCAATCCACTCAGATTTTTGCCCTGGAGACATTCCGGGAGATGAGCAGAATCATTACTTCTTCCCATAATGCCGATGAAACTCTGTCTCGGACGGCAGCATTAATCTCTGAAAGAATGCAGGTTGATGCGAGTTCCATCTATATCTATGACGTCTCGCAAAATCTTTTGATCCTGAAAGCAACCCATGGATTAAACCCCAAGGTCGTTGAAGAAGTAAAAATGTCTCCCTCTGAAGGTTTGGTGGGATTGGTTCATGAAACACGCGAAGCAGTTCAGGCTTCCAAAATGCAGGACCATCCCCGCTTCAAACATTTTCCACAAACGAATGAAAGCCGTTTTTCTTCTTTTTTGGGGGTGCCTTTGGTGGAGCATCGAAAATCCTTTGGCGTTGTCGTTGCGCATACAGAGAACTCCAGGGTTTTTGTTGATAATGAGATTGAACTTCTGAAAGCCATTGCTGTTCAGATCTCGAGTTTGGTTTCTAAAGCATTACTTCTCAAACAACTGGATCTTGCCGCGCAGGCCATTCCGCCGAAAGTTTCCCAAGGGAAATCAGCTAGCATTCATCTTTCAGGAACTCCTGTAGGCGCCGGAATTAGTCTAGGAAAAGCGATTTTACTTCACCCCGGAACTCCTGAAGAGCCTCCAAGGGAAAGCTCAAATCCTCCTGAAGAAGAATTACAGGATTTTCACAGTGCTCTGGAGCATACGATCAACGACACAATCAAGCTTGTGGAGACTTGAGGGCAATTCGGTGAGTTGGTCGATTTATGAAACCATCGAAGAATACCTCAGTGCATTTTCTGAAATTGATGATCCGTATCTCAGTGAAAAAGGCGCTGATTTAAAAGATGTAGGTTATCGGTTGCTTCATTTTCTTGGACACGAACTGCTGGCAGAAACGCAGAAGGAAGGAATCCTGGTGATCGAAGAGTTGTTGCCAGGGGATATGGCAAGGCTGGACCCGAATCGGATCAAAGGCATTATCACTTCAAGCGGAGGTATTGTTTCCCATGCAGCCATCCTTGCCCGTTCATTACGTATCCCCGGAATATGTCTGGAACCGGAATTAATGAAACGAATCCATGAAGGTGATCTCATCGCGCTTGACGGAAAAAACGGAACTGCCGTCGTTCACCCTGGAGAAGAATTAATGGCCGCCTTCAAACGGAGGTTGGTGCTTGAAGAACAACATCAGGAACATCTTGATCAGTTCCGGGACAAACCCTGTAAAACCAAGGATGGTGTAAGAATCAATGTCCTGGCCAACATCGCCATGGAAAACGACCTGAATCAACTTTTCCGGCATGGTGCGGAAGGCATCGGTCTCTACAGGACAGAAATATTCTTTCTGTCCCTTGACCGTTATCCTGAGATAGAAGAACAGGTCGAAGTCTATCAAAAAGTCTTTGATAGCATTCCCCAGGAACAACCGTTGATGATTCGCACCTTGGATCTGGGTGCCGATAAAGCAGCACCCTATATGGGCTATCCCCATGAAGGAAATCCTTATCTGGGCTGCAGAGCCCTCAGAAGACAATTAAGAAAGCCAAGGGTGCTGAAAAACCAGCTCAAGTCGATCCTGCTTGCTTCAAAAAACCGTGAGAAACTTTCATTGATTTTCCCAATGGTGACTGACGTTCATGAAATCCGTCAGGCCAAAAAACTGCTCCACGAATGCGCAGCAGACCTTGGAAATCAATACAACCCGGCAAAACTTCCTGAAATCGGAATGATGTTTGAGGTTCCAAGTTCCTTTATGATCAGTGAACGCTTCATGCAGGTAATCGATTATTGCGCCATTGGGAGTAATGACTTAACCCAGTATCTTCTGGCAGTGGATAGGAACAATCCTCAAATCTCCCATCTTTATGATCCATTGCATCCTGCCGTCCTTCAATTGATCAAAATTTTGATCGACAACGCGAACCGCCATCAGAAACCCGTGGAATTATGTGGTGAAATGGCTTCTGACCCGGATGGCTGTGTGATTCTTGTGGGATTAGGACTCAGGATTTTCAGCATGAATGCTCCCCTGATACCAACGGTCAAAGAACGCCTGTCATTGATTACAATGCCCGAAGCAGTCAGGCTTGCAGAAAAATCTTTGCAATCAGAATCCGCACTTGAGGTAAGAAATCTGGTCCGTGCTCATTTTCAAGAACCTCTCCTCCAAACCGACCCCATTCGTCCAACCGTGCCTTCATGAACCAACACAGGCAGAAACAGGTTTATTTGTTCTTTGGGAACCAGGATTTACTGGTCCAAGAGAATGCTGAAAAATGCATCAATGATTTACTTGAAAACCGCGAACGGGATTGGTGTTTCGAACGGTATGATCTTTTTGAAATGATGAAGGAAAGCGGGGATGAGGCATCAAGAAAAATTGATGAATTTTTAATGAACTGTGAGACCCAGCCGATGTTCAGTGACAGGAAAATCATTAGGTTGGATCATTCTGAGCAGTTGAAAAAACCAAATTCCAAAAACTCACTTAGTCCCCATGTGAGATTGTTTGAAACATTAACCCGGATTTTGGCGGATCTCCCATCCTACCTGTTCCTGGTGTTTACCAGTCCTGTGATGAGGGATCAGGAATTCAGCAAACCTCTTTTTCGTAAGATCCAGGAAAAGGGTCAGGTGCAAAAATATGTTGCATACGACGACCATTCTCCACTGAGCTGGCTTCAGCAGAGAGTCAGGGAAAAAGGAATGAAGCTTGACCGGAACGCATTGCTGACTCTGATAGAAATTGTTGGAAATGATCTGAATGACCTTGATCAGGAACTGGAAAAACTGAAAACCCGTTTTTCTGAAGGTCAAGAAATTGATGAAGAAAAACTGAAAACTTCAGTTCGTGGTCACAAACATACCTCAGCATTCAGGATGGCTGAAGCCCTTGCCTTAAAACAACTGCCGCTTGCACTTGAAATTTTGGATCAACAGTTGAACGAGGCACCCCGGGATCAGGTACGGCTTTTTTCCCTGGTCATTCTTCAATACCGCCGGTTGTTGAATTTACATTATCTTCAGCAAATGCGTGTTCCTGAATCCGATTTCCCGCAAAAAATTAAGCTTCCTCCATTTCTCACAAAACAGGCCCTGAAACAGGCAAATCAGTACACCTGTTATGAATTGGAATCGATCATGCTGGAGCTTTCCCGGTTGGATCTTGAAGTCAAATTCCACGGAGGATTGAGCAGGCTGATGTTGGAAAACCTGTTCCAGAAAATCTGTTTGGGTTTTTTTCGGGAACTCAAAGAATAGGATTTTGGAACCCGGAATTGCGTTTGAGGGTGGTTCAAAAGCATGTCAATTTAAATTCATTTGAGATATGAATCCTGGAGTTTCGAATCATTCCCAAAAAATGCTTTGTTCCAAACGATTCCCCCGATACAGCATTTTGCCGCTAAAAAAACCTGGTCTGAAAACCCTTGGGGTAAAAAGCAGGTCTCCTTCCCACATCGGGAGTTCCTGGAGTTTATCTCGCGCGACCCATTGCAATTGGCCTTCAGGACAATGATCCGTGAGTTCCCCCTTAAATCGGTCGGCATGAAACAAAAAAACCTGCCATTCGTCTCCAAAGGGAGAGTCTCCAAGATCCGGGAAACTCAAAACAGCCTTGATTTGCAATCCTTCAGGAGTCAGTCCGGTTTCTTCCTGGTATTCACGGACGGCGGTTTCGTGAGGGGCTTCGTTTTTTTCGATTTTCCCTCCGGGCGCAAGCCAGTATCCTTTATGCTCATCCTCCTTCTGACGATGAATCATGAGGACTTTATTTTCATGTTCGAGATAAACCAAAACACCAAGTTTCATTTGTCAATGTCCTTTCATTGGTTAAATAAGATTCGTTTGCATCTGCACGGACCAATTCGATTGCAGGAGCAGCAATGAAAATTTCCAAGAAACATTTGGACCGTCTCATTCAGGAATCCCAGGGGCAAAGTCCGGTTTCTTCTTCAGCCTCTGCTTCGGTGGTTCCTTTCGAACTTGGAAAGCAGAACCGCATCATCCGCGGGAGGTTGCCCGGGATGGAGTCGGTTTACGACCGTTATGCACGGATGCTGGCTCAAACTCTGACTCAAAGCATGCGGCGTTCCGTGACGGTTAACCGTCGGGCAACGGAATTGGTGAACTTCAAGGATTACATTGAGGCGGTTCGACCACCCGCGGCTCTTTCGGTGTTCAGCCTTTCTCCACTTCGCGGACATGCTTTGATGGTGATGGAACAAAGGCTGGTTCATGTCATCATCGATCTCATGTTCGGAGGAAACGGTCTACTGCAATCTTCTCCCGGGAAAAGAGACTTTACCGGAATTGAAACACGGATGATTGGAAAAATCGCAAAAAATGCGGTGGAAGACCTTGAAACCGCATGGAAAAAAGTCTCCACACTGCAAGCGCGTTTCGAGAGACTCGAAACCCATCCAAAATTCACCAACATTGTTCCTGAAGAAGAAGTGGTGGTAACCACCACTTTTGATGTGCTCATCAATCGCATGACCACCACTCTCAGTATTTGTGTCCCCTACCTGATGCTGGATCCCATCCGGGCCAAACTGGAGGGGAGTTATGCATTGGAAGACAATCAGGTGAATCAACTCAATGTTTCAAGACTTTCAGAAAATTTGCTGCGAACCAAGATGGAACTCTGTGTGCAGCTTGGTGAATCTAGAGTTGCTCTTAGAAAATTTTTGAAACTTGAGGTGGGAGATCACCTTTTGCTTGATCAGGATCAGGAGGGGCCCCTTAAGGTAAAGATCGGGAATGTTCTCAAATTCCGTGGTTTCCAGGGGGCATACAAAGGTAGGAATGCGCTGAAAATTTCAGAATTGATTCACCCCAAAGACCGCTTCACCGACGCTTTGGAAAATCCTTCCAAGAGTTCCGAAACCGAATAAAATCCTGATTCAGGGATTGACCCTCTCTCGAAGTTCTTTCCCTGTCTTAAAGACGGGTAATTTTTTGGATTTCACCTGAACCTGCTCACCTGATCTTGGGTTCCTCCCCGTGTAACCCTTATAATTTTTGAGGTTGAAAGAACCAAAACCCCGGATTTCAACTTTGTCTTTCTGCGAAATAGCGTTTTTGATGCTGTCAAAAAATATCCTGACCACCCTGTCGGTATCGTGTGGATGGTATCCGGTTCTTTCTGAAAGTTCCTCGATCAACTGAGACATATTCATATTGATAGTCCTTTTCTCAGGGGCTTTGTCTTTAAGTTGGAAGGTGCAAAATGAATGAAATTAAGAATAAACCATTCAATTCACAAGTAATTTCTAAATTCTGAATGATCTTTTTCATCACCTTTTAACTGCTTTGAATTTGCAATTCACGGCGATAATGGTTGAAGAGGGTCGATTTTGAAAGCATTCCGAGAAAACGGTGATCTTCCTCGACGGGAAGAGACCAGGCGTCTGAATTCTCGAATTGATCCAGGGCTTGACTGATCGGCTCATTCAGCCGGATCACCGGCAGCATTCGCATGATCGATCCCATGGTCACAAGTTCATGCAGAGTTTTGTCAAACAGATAAGGCCTCACGTCATCGAGGAAAACCACTCCGGCACAGGATCCATTTTCTTTATCAATCACCGGGAAGTAATTCCTGCGGGCCTGCTGAAAGATCGGAATGAAATCCCGCAAGAGAAGATCAGGGTCCACGGTGTTGAAATCCTGGTCAAGAATGTCCCGGATGTTCATGTAATGCAGCAGGTAGCGGTCCGTTCCTCTCCGGATCAAGTTCCCCTTGCTGATCATATCACGGGTGTAGACGGAGCCGACTTCAAAGAAAGAACTGATGACCATAGCGCTGCTTGCCGTGAGCATCAGAGGGAGGATCATCGAATACCCTCTTGTTGACTCCATCACTAAAAATATTCCTGTCAAAGGTCCATGCATCACCCCTGTTACCATCCCTGCCATCCCGGCCAGGGAAAAGGCCGCCTCTTCAGCCACCCCTTCAATCGGCAGTTTTCCTAATATCATGCCGTAAGCCAGTCCAACCCCGCTTCCGATCACCAGGCTTGGAGCAAAGACCCCGCCGACACCTCCGCTTCCCAATGTGATTCCACAGGCAAGAAATTTTAAAACAACAAAGAGCAGAACAAAGACCAGTGCATAATCCGAACTTTCTAATAGAAATTTTTGGGTGACGTCATAGCCTTCGGAAAGTACTTCCGGCATTTGCCAGCCCAACAGCCCCACCAACAGGCCTCCCGTGGCGGCTCGTACCCAGGGTTTTTTGTTCACTCCTGAAAACAGATTTTCCCAAAAACCAAGGCTGCGGACGAAGGCGATGGAAATCAGTCCGGTCAAAATGCCAAGCCCCACGCAGGCAACGAGGGAAACAAAGGAGAATCCTGCAATATCCTGATAGAAAGCGATTTTGTTGCCCATCAGGATACGGCTGATTTCAGTGGCAGAGACCGCAGAAATGATGGTGGGCAGGATGGTGAGGATGCTCCATTCACCGACAATGATTTCCAGAGTAAAAATCAAGCCGGTCAGGGGCGCATTAAAAATCCCGGCAACGGCTCCAGCAACCCCATAGCCGATGAGTAGCTTTCTTCGTCTTTCATTCATTGCCAGCCAACGTCCCGAAACGGCGCCTACTGCTCCACCGACGCAGACGATGGGGCCCTCCAAGCCTGTTGAACCTCCGCTGCCGACGGTGAACAGTGAACCGAAAAACCTGGAAAAAATCATCCTCCTCGGAAGCCGTTCCGATCCGATAGTCATGGCGGTGATCACATCCGACACACCATGCCCTGAAAAATCCTTCATCATCGACCGGATCATGAATACGGCCAAGCCTGCACCAATGGCCGGAAACAGTATTGCAAGCCATCCGGCTCCCAGGTTTTGACTGAATTCCCTCAGGGCATGAACCGACCAGTTCAGTCCGACGGAGAGAATTCCTGCAGCTATTCCAAGCACGAGGGCCGCCGTCATCATCACCAGCGCTTCACGCGCAGAAACGGCTTGAAAGCGGCTCAGCAGTTGACGCTCGCCAGCAGGCACACCGTGAGTTAGAAAAGTGTTGAGCTTATTACGCCAGTACTTGATGAAACTGCTCAAATAACTGCTCTTGGTTTGGGTGTTTATTGATGAATTCAGGCATGGAAGGTTCGTGAAGAACCTTTGCGATTTGGGAGAGAAACTGAAGATGTTCCCTTGCCTCACAGCTCAGTAAGAAGAAAAGCGAATAGACGGGTTTTTGGTCAGCGGCCCTCAAATCGACCGGTTGATTTAAAAATAGAGAGAGAACAAGAGACTCCCTGAGTTCCAGTTTCATCGGAATTCGTGGGTGGGGGATTGCAATGCCGTTTCCCAGGGCTGTGCTTGAAAGTTCTTCCCTTTGCACCAATTGTTCAAAGACCTGATTTTGAATGGTCGTGTCATAATTCAGCAATCCTGTTGCTTCCCTGAAAAGGGTTTTCCAATCAGAACCCCCTTCAAGTTGATGCAATCCACCCCGTTCCATGGCTTTTTTAAGTTCTTGCCACTTATGTTTTTCAATCCGGGAGGGTTTTTTTCTGGACAGGTCTTTTTTTTCAACATGGATTTCCTTGGCTTCCGCCCATGAAAGCAGAATCTCCCGGTTGAAATAAAATTTTCCTGCACGTTCAGTACAAGGCAGATTCCCCTGGCGAACCCATCGTTGAATCGTCGATTCCGGGACATGAAGCAGATTCTGCACATCGGAAATCGTCAGCCACTTGGCCATTGCATTAACTGAATGAGAAATGATTGATCAAAGCCGGGGAAAAAATCTCAAATTCCATAGATGAAAATGTTAGAATTCATTGCATGTTTTGGAAGAAAAACTTATCAAAATCAACTATTTTCGGAATTCTAGAACAAATTATCTGACGTCGTCTGATTCATTCTTTATTTCTAAAGCATCTCCAAATTATGATTTACCAAAATAAGAGATTTGATGAATCAGTCCAACTTCTTTTGTGTTACCTGCTCCCAACCCAGTTTGGCGAAAGGCTGTGCCAGTGATCCTGTTTGTTGCGCATGTTCACTGGCTGCAGTTCCATCATGTATACGGACCAAGATTCCGTAACAGATGGCGCTCATTTTAAACAGACTGAAAACCATATAAAATTCCCAATCCTTGATTCCGGTTCTTCCTGTTCTGTTACAATAGGAATCCAGATAGGACTGTTCTTCCGGTATTCCGAGGGAGCTTAAATCCGCTCCACCGATACCGCGATGCAGGTCCATTGGAACTCGCCACTGCATCACATGGTAGGCAAAATCAGCAAGGGGGTCACCAAGGGTTGAAAGTTCCCAGTCCAGAATCGCTAGTACCCGGTTTTGTCGTGGGTCGAAAATCATGTTGTCCAGCCGGTAATCTCCATGAACAATGGAAGTCTGATTTTGATCCGGGATTCTTTCCTGAAGCCATTCGATGAGTAAGTCCATTTCGGGGATCTTTTCATAATCCGCATCGCGGTACTGTTTCCCCCAGCGACGTAACTGCCTCTCAACGTAATTGCCGGGGCGGCCAAAATCTGAAAGTTCCAGGGATTCATATTCCACCTGATGAAGTTTTGCAATTGAATCATTCATGCTGTCAAACACCTGGAACCGTTGGTCCGGAGAGGCATCAGGAAGAAGCGCATTCCAGTAAACCTGTCCCTCGACATAATCCATAACATAAAATGGGGTCCCAAGAATTGCTTCATCCATACAAAGCAGATGAGTTTTTGGAACCGGCACATTTGTCTTTCCAAGGGCCGTCAGGACTCGGAATTCCCTGTCCACTGCATGGGCGGAAGGCAAAAGCTGGCCGGGAGGTTTACGTCGGATAACCCAGGACTTCCTGCCTGAAGAAACCTTATAGGTTGGGTTGGACTGTCCTCCTTTGAATTGTGTGATTTCAGCGTTTCCATCGAAATCTTGGAGATTTTCCCTGAAAAATGCTTCAACTTTATCTGCATCCAACTCCAATCCACTGCGCATGGACTCGGTACCTGAATAAAGATCTTCCCCGCTCATTTATTGAAGGATTTATTGTTTTAACAGATTCATCACCTGCCTCGGCTTCTGGTATGCTTGTCCGGTCAGGGCCTGGCTGGTGGCCAACTGGATTTGAGCCTGAGTCAGGTTTGCCATTTCTTTTGCACTATCGGTGTCTTGAAGTCTGCTTCGTGAACTGCTGACTCCAAGTGTTTCGGTTTCGACATTCTGCATGGTTCGCTGCAGTGTGTTTTTCTCAAACGATCCGATTTCGAGGCGGATGTCCCCGATATCCCTGGAAGCCTCATCGATGAGCAGAACCGCATCCTCAGCGCCCCCTTTGACCGTTAAATCAATGTCGGAGATGCTTCGGAAACCACTCGGATTGACAATGCCCATCCCAAGCTTGGAAGGCCTCACATTAGACAGCGAAAAGAGATCATACTCATTGGCGCTTTCCCCGCTTTGAACACTTTGGCTTTGTTGGGTGATATGGAGGTATCCCTCAATTTTGGGTTCATCTACGGAACCGAGCAGCATTTCCTGAGGTTCTTCAAAAGGTTCATTTCCTATATGTCTTCCTCTTGGGTCTAGAACCGGAACTTTGATGGATCCAGGTTGTCCAGTAAATTCGATCACAGCTCCCTGGGCAGGGCCCCCTTCCATAGCAGTCAGTTGCATCCCATCTCCTACGGATTGCCCTCCTCCAATGGTGCCTTCCACGTTGCGTCCGGGTGCTGATTCCTCCCATACATTGGCTTCGGTAGAAATCATTTCTGGTATATTGCTACTCACCTGAAATTTCGGTTTATCTCCGTAATCAAAATGATGGAGGATGAGCCTTCCATCATGACTGCTGACTGCCTGAACATTGAGTCCGTTGTCCGCCAATTTGTTGTTGAGATGGTAGAGAACAAATTGACGGACTTCGAGCGATTCTTCTGCATTGGGAGACGAAGGTTCCGATTCGGATCCTTTTCGACGCTGATTTTCATCTACCTGTCTTGATTTTTCCAGCCCTGCCTCTTCGGCAAAAGAAAAATTGAAGGGATCTTCAAACTCTCCATCATTTTTTCTCTGGTTTCTTTTTTTCATCATCTCGATTTCCTGAAAAAGTTCACCTTCCCGGGTGTCAAGCACGGCCAGACGTCCGCCTTCCTTGACCCGGATCACAAATCCATCTCCGATGCTTGTTACCGTGAGTGGAATTTTACCCACCATCGTGGCACGTGTGGCGGTATGAGTGATATCAATGGCAAAGCCTTTTTCAGGGGAAGATGGAGTGTCTTTGGCGGCTTTAATAAACCGCAGGTTTTCTCCTACAGTCACCCCATTAACGCCCATGCTTCCATCAAGAAGTTTCTTCCCACCAAACTCTGCTTTTTCGGCAATCGTGAGGATGCTGTCAAGCAGTAGTTCCAGTTCGTACTGGTTGGCTTCCAGTGTTGCTGGATCATTGGTGGCTTCGTTGGCAGCCTGAACAGCCAGCTGCCGCATCTGGGTAAGTTTGGAACTGATGTCCCCAAGGAAGGAACCAGCAGTTTGGAGGAGGGAGATCGAATGCTCGACATTTTCCGCGGCCTGCTTCAGTCCGGAGGCCTGTGATCTCAGCATTTCTGCCTGATACAGGTCTGCCGGGGCATCCTTGGCGCGGGACAGGGCACTTCCCGAGCTTAGCTTTTCGATCGAATTTTGAACGCGGTTTAGATGCGTCCTGCTGTTGTGCAGGGTGCTCATTCCCGCTGCATTGTGCCTTATGCGCATGAAATGAATCTGACGTCAGATACAAATTAAGAGTACTCGTTCGTTTCATCGGCATTTCAGAGACAACCTTTATAAAAAAAACAATCAATTTAGATCTTGGATTAAAGAAAAAAAGTTCAAGGCCGATGCGATTACTGGAATCTTCCAACCTGATCAATGTAGAGGTTGGATGAGACACTGATCGGTGTTTGATGACAAACATGATTCAAGTAAATGATTGTTTGGCCGATACGATAAGCGGGGGTGTTCGCTTAAAAAAAGTGTCTCCTCAATGAAGTAAATTTAAATTTGTTGAAGTAATGGAATTTAAAACCGATACGAATATGGGGACTTTTTCCCTGACACGAATATAAATTTATTGAAGTAATGGATTTTTCTGCCGATACGAATACGGGGGCTTAGTCCCTTGCTTGCTGATCCGGCAAGAATGATTGACTGATTAAAGAAAAGTCATCTAATGCCGAAGCGAAAACTGGAAGATTAGGTTCTTCCCAGAATGGAATCCTTTGAGGTCTCTTTAGGGACTAATAAGAGGATCTAATAAAAGTATATGGGAGATTTTCTCCCTGAATGTAAAAGAATTACTGAAAGTAAAATTATTCTGATCCGAATGGTTCGAATGCGAAAACCGTATCAACATAAACTGACATTCTGTTTTGGGATGCTGATACTGCTCCTCTGGAGTGGTATCTCAGAAGCCCAGAGTAGAAGCGGTTATGGGCGGGCGGTTCGGAACAAATTTACTTCACTCAATCCTTATAAGATTGGTCAGTTCGATTACAAGCGTCCCTATTCGTTCCTCAAAGGCAGAAACTGGAGACTTAAATTCCTGACTCCAATCTATGATACTACCAAATACACCGATGACCCCTTGGACCGTGACCAAAAATTCGAAGGGTATGAAGAAGGTCAATCACCCTATAGTGTCTTTGTTAGTTATAAATGGTTAGGAGTTGGAAAAACTTCTCTGGCTTATAGGATCAATACCAACCCAAATTTCAAATATCACTTTAATATGGAGTTCCAGGACTTTGGACTGACCTTTGGACTCCAAAAACGATTTCTTTACAGAAAAGGAAAAAGAAAATATGGTGGAGTTTCTTCCGTCTATCGTTCCAATCTTACCTTAGGTTATGGAAGGATGGTAAATGGTGAAGTTACTATCGATTACACCGTAGAAGGGATCGGGGTGTCGAATGTTACTGTCTTGAAAGAAAAATTCAGGAGGGGTGACACATGGTTTTTGATTTACGGCTGGGAAGTCTTTCAGGGGGATTCTATCAGTATTGAAGCTGCAGCTGGTTATCGTGAGAACAATATCATCTATAACCCACCCTCTGTGGTCGGCGATCCAAGTCTAACAACGGATGAGCCAATTCAGGGGGATTTCAACCAAATCATGTTCGGCTTTGGGATTTCTTTTTGATGGTATTTAATTGAATCGAAAATCCTGAAAATCCACCTGACTCTGAGAATACTGGAAGTGGACCTCTCCTATCTTTACAATGACTTACTAAATGAATAAGTTTCTTGTTGCTTGATCTGTAAAATTAAAGAATGTTCAAATGGAATTGATCTTCAAACCCAGCCGTTTTTTTATTCCGGTCTTTTTTCTTGTTGTTTCCTGCCTGCAGGCCTCTGAAAATAAACTTTTTCAGATTGTGAAAAGATTGAAACAAGTCAACCCGTCGAATTGCCATCTAGTGTCATATCGATCTACGATTGATACCTTCAAAGTTACTTGCATTGACAAAAAATTGAAAAAATATCTTTATCAAATTCCAATAACGGTTGATATGAATTCCTCTTTTATCATCAATTCAAATCGTTTCATGGACATCGAAAATGGGATGGACTCAATTTTTTTGTATGGTCAATTTCTGGGGCGTTCAATCAAAAATAAAGATGCAGTGAATTCAAGATTAGCGGCCGAAATAGAAAATGACTCTTTTACTGTTTTAAAAAATAATAATATGAC
>LNZD02000049.1 GCA_001469005.2 SAR324 cluster bacterium lautmerah10 | reverse complement strand
GCCCGCTGGTGGGAGGATTTGATTGAGTAAAATTAATGACATTCATAAGTTCAAAGAGGGAAATTTTCTTTCTTTATGAAGATCATTGTTGTGGTTTTTTGTCATCATGAACCTCTATAGGGATCTCTCCAAGAAAATCAGAGTCTGGGACTCCTCGGTGGGCCACTTTGAAGAACTTGCAGCAAAACAGCTTCATGATGTTGCTTCACTTCCTGTTGTCGAAGGTGTCCGGGCGATGCCGAATTCCCATTGGGGGCTTGGAGCCTGCGTCGGGTCCGTGATCGCCCTCAAAAAGGCGGTTATTCCTGCAGCGGTCGGAGTCGATATCGGGTGTGGAATGCTGGCCTGCAAAACCAGCCTCAATTCCCACCATCTTCCTGAAAACCTCAAGTCCTTGCGCGCAAAAATCGAAACCCATGTTCCCCATGGAAAGACACTGGCAAAGAAAAAAAGCAGGGATCATGGTGCCTGGGATTCTCAGAAAATTCCTGCCCATGTGAAAAAACAGAAAAAGAAAATTGAAGGATGGTTTGACGGTTACCGCCTCGACTGTGGTGGAATTTCAAAGTGGCTCAATCGCCGACATCCGATCACCCACCTCGGTACTCTCGGGACCGGGAACCATTTCATTGAACTTTGTCTGGATGAAAAGGACCATGTCTGGATCATGCTTCATTCGGGTTCAAGAGGAATCGGAAACTCGGTGGGAACCCATTTCATCAACAAGGCCAAGGAAGAAATGGGGGACCGGTTGGGGGCTCTGCCCAACAAAGATTGTGCATACCTGACCAACAATCAGAAAACCTTCAAAGATTACTGCAGGGCGGTTTCCATCTGTCAGCAATACGCACAATTGAATCGGGAGATGATGCTGACCTCAGTGGTGGAGCAGATGGGCAGAGCCTTCAAGAACTTCTCCCTGACGGAATCCGTCATTGACTGTCATCACAATTACATCGATTTTCATTATGCTAAGGACCTCATCATCACCAGAAAAGGTGCGGTCTCGGCAAAAAAAGATGAATGGGGAATCATCCCCGGTTCGATGGGAACGAAGTCCTATATCGTTAAGGGGTTGGGAAACAATGCCAGTTACTGTTCCTGCTCCCATGGGGCGGGAAGGATCATGTCCAGGAGAAAGGCCAAAGAACGGATCAGCCTCGAAGAGCACATCAGCGATACCGCCGGGGTGGAATGCAAAAAAGACCTATCGGTGATCGACGAATCACCGAGGGCCTACAAAGATATTGATGCTGTGATGGAATCACAAAAAGATCTGGTAGAAATTCAACACACGCTGAAACAGATCCTCTGTGTGAAAGGCTGATCTTTGAATGCCTTATAAAATTGAAACAGATGATTCACTCATTGTTTTAATGGCTTGAGCAAATTCAAGTATTGGAAGTCATCATTTCCAGGACTCCTTCTGCAGCTTCTTTTGCCATTTGCAGGAGTTCTTCGGGAGTGCGGTTTTGCACCGGGTGAGGCATCCAGTAAATTGCAGGTTCAAATCCCAATGCCTTGCACTGGATGGAAGCCGCGTCCTGGAACTCTTCTGTGACCAGGAACACTCCGGGAATCCCGTTTTTATCCAATTCGTTGAAGTCATGCAGACCGCATGACGTGCAGGACCCTCAATCCGATAAAGCCCCAATGACGACGTCAGCTTCCTTCACCATGAAGTCGATGACTTCCTGAGCAGCGGTTTTTGCGTTGGTGGGTTTTGCCGCGCGTTTTGGAACCAGTCCCTTTTGCCTTAAGTTCTCTTCAAAATAATCGAGGAATTCTTTGGACCTCGGCTTGCCGATATCAAAAAGCATTACCTTCTTATCCCAGAGGTTGGTTGGAAGGGATTGAGGTTTTCTGAAGACGGAGTTGGTTTCTCCAGTAGGATCATAGAGAATTTGATTCATAGCATGATCTCCTTGGTCACGGGTTTACATTCTTCTTTGTGACGGGCACCGGTCCAACTCGTTAAGATCCCCGAAAATAATCCTGCCGGTCCTCCTGCACGAACAACCAGGAGCCCGTCTTCAAAGAATTTCGGAACCATCTCATCTTTCCTGGAGGGATCGATGCCCTCACCGACTCCATGAGCACCACGAATCAAATCTTTCCCGGGTCTTACCGTGGCTTCCATCAAGGCTTCGGTTATTCGTCTCCGGTCCCATCCCGAGTTCCTGAAAATGGAGTAATGTTCCGGTGATAAAATCAAGATTGCGTAAACGCATTCGGTCATCTTGGGATGCAGGCACCCTTGAAGAGCCATCGCCAGGGAACGGGTTAATTCCTCAGGAGTTCTGGAACGCTGATCTCCGAAGCCATGCACCCCGTCCCCCGGAAAAAGGGTCACCGTGTTTGAACCGGGTTGAAACCCCTGGGCTTCAGACAAAGGCTGCCAGCTAGAATCGGTTTCATCTTCCGCAAAGCAGAATCCAATTTTCCCCGGATAGCCCAGGGTTGCACGGTCAATTTCTCCCGGGATTCCGCCACCTACATTCCTCACGATCAGTTGCAAGGCACGGCCGATCGTAGAATTGGCACGATTGCCTTGCCCCAGGGCGTTGATGCCCCAGTTCATTCCGATTTTTTCCGCAATGGGGCCGTTGACGATGATGATCGGTCCTGAAAAACAAGTGGTGCAGAGAAGCCCATGCAAAGTGAAAATTGGATCTAATGCTGCTTCAAGGGCGGCTAATAAAACAGGCATGTATTCGGGTTTGCAACCGGCCATGACCGAATTAATGGCGACCTTTTCAACCGTGCACTCCGTCAGATTGGGAGGAATGCGGCCGACGACCTCCTGGGGATGTCGGCGGGTTCCTGAAAGCATTCGGATGATCCTCTCTCCGGTTGGAGGAACGATGGGCAGGCCGTCACTCCATCCGCGCTCAAAGGCTTGCTCGATCGGATCATCGAATTCGCCAATTTCAATTGTTCTTGAATTAAGGGGAAGGTCACCAAAACGGGCATCCAGAGTTTCCTTGGCTCCGGGCATAACGGTGAGAGAACCACATCCCGGTCTTGACTCGGGCAGATGCTCTCCAAACATGGAATCGTTGAGAATTTGGCTCCATTCCTTACGGACCCAGCCGACCGAACGGGAGGTTTCTTGTCCCTTTTCAAATCGGATCAGGGTTGGAACGGTTTCGATCTTGAGTCTGTAGCTAGATTCAAGACTGGCATCCGAGACTGATTGGGAGAGATCAGAAAGATATGATGGATCATCCTGGATATAAATCCTTAAATTTTGTCCAAAATCTCCGCTCTCAACCAACTTCCGAATTTCCGGTTCGATGAGTTTACAAGTTGGACAGTCACGTTTTACAACAAGATGGAATCCGTCCTCAAAATGTAATGACAATCAGACCTTTTCCCTGCCTAAAAGATTAAAGAATGGATTAATGATTCCAAATAGAGAACGTGAGTTTTTATTCTGCCCCGAGCATCCCCTGCTTCTTGAATTTTAAATTTCCGAAGCTGGTGATTTCTTTTCCGTTTTTCGCAATTGTGACGGCCCCGGCATGGTAAGAAATCAGGAAGGTATCTCCTTCCTGAATTTTCTCTTTGAAACCCGATTTGATTAAAATATCGATATTCTCTTGTATGGGATTTGTGTTCCCACCGGTTGATTTCTGAAAGCCTTCTTCTATGGCCTCAATCATCTTTTCACTGGTGATTATTCCTGAAACGATTTCCAAAAAGATCGCCATCGGCTGATCCGATTCGATGATTTGTTGTGGATCCGAATCTTTCTGTTTCAAGTACAACCCAGCAACATAAAGATCTATCCATAAAAATTCTCTGGTACCCCCGCCATTCAGTACAAGGTTCTTATTTCCTACTTTCAGTGTGTCGGGAAGAGTAACCCCTCCGATCTCGGTTTTTGCAAAAGTGGGAACCGAAAAAATGAAACCTGTGAGAATCAGAGTCAGAACAATTTTTTTCATTGGATTTTCCTTTTGAGGTTTTTGATTGGTCTATAGAAATACCATCAATGCTTCATCAAGTCCATCTTCCTTGAATCGATGGAAAGCGGTGAGCCTTGGTAAAGCGATGATATCCATTCAGTGGTTGGTCGGGGTCTGATTTCCTGAAGCATGACAGGCGGATTTCCGCTTTGAATCAGCATGGCTCTGAAGTGGGAGGAGTTGTGGAGGACTCTCCGAGCAAATGGGAGTTGCTTCGGAACATCGAAAACGATAGGGGCATCCATTTAGGTTTTCGGAGATCGGATCAGATTCCTGGAACGGGACGGGTTCACTCCTGTTCATTCGGACTTTTCCAGGTATAGGTTTGGGCACCGCTTGAAGAAGGTCCCGGGTATAAGGGTGTCTGGGGTTCTCGAAAAGATCTTGGGTGGGGCCTTGTTCGACGATCCTTCCAGCAAACATGACCGCTACATTTTCTGTCATGTGCCGGACGATACTCAGATCGTGGCTGATGAAGAGGTATGCCAGTTGATGGCGTTCCCTCAAATCCAGCATCAGGTTCAACACCTGCGCCTGAACCGAAACATCAAGAGCGGAAACCGGTTCATCCGCCACAATCATGGCCGGACGGGTGATCAGGGCTCTCGCAAGGGCAATCCGCTGACGTTGTCCCCCGGAAAATTCATGGGGATATTTGGAGGCGTCCGAAGCTTCAAGGCCAACTTCTTCCAGCGTTTCCCCAACCAATGTGGATGTTTCTTCGGCCGTCTGATTTTCCTGCAAACTCAGAGGTTCTGCAATCGAACGGCCGATGGTATGCCTTGGATTAAGAGAACCATAAGGATCCTGGAAGACCATCTGCATCCCTCGACGCAGAGATTTGAGTTTTTCAGGAGAGATTGCATAAAGATCTTCACCCTGAAAAAGAATCCTGCCGTTTTGCGGAGGCTCAAGTCCCATGACGGTCCTTGCCAGGGTGGACTTGCCGCAACCCGATTCCCCGACAATCCCGAAACTTTCTCCCTTTCCCAATCTGAGGGAAACTCCGTCCAGTGCCCGCATCCTGGGGCGGGATGAAAGCAGGGATTGTCTCGGCAGGAGATACTCCCGGACGACTCCCTCCGCCACCAGAAGTTCTTTATCTTCCATGGGAAGATGGAATAGGTTGGGCTTCATGGGGAAACCAGCATGCCCAGGAATGCTGCAGATCGGATTCAACCCATTGCGGGACTTCTTCACGACACCGGGGTTGGACCGAGGCACAGCGGGTTTGGAAGACACATCCCCTGGAGCGTTCGTCCAGTTTCGGGACCCTTCCGGGAATGGTTTTCAAACGGGTGGAACTTCCTTTGTGTTGATGTTCTCCTTCGGGTAGGGCTTCAAACAGTCCGCGGGTGTAGGGATGTTTCAATTTTGAAAAGACATCTTCCGTAAGCCCGCTTTCGACGCATCTTCCCGCGTACATCACCAGCATTCGGTCCGTGTTCTCTGCAATCACCCCGAGGTCGTGAGTGATCAGGATCAGGGACATTTTTTCTTCTTCCACCAGCTCACTGAGCAGTCTCAGGATTTGTGCCTGGATGGTGACATCCAGGGCGGTGGTCGGTTCATCAGCAATCAACAGGTCCGGACCACATGCCATGGCAATCGCGATCACGACCCGCTGCCTTTGTCCACCCGAAAGCTGATGGGGGTATAGTTTTCGGGCAAAACGTGAATCAGGAAGTCCTACGCGATCCAGCATCCTGGATGCTTTTTGATCCGCTTCATGCCTGGAAAGGGAGTGGTGAAGCAATAAGCTTTCAGAAACCTGATGACCAATCGTCTGGACCGGGTTGAGGGCAGACATCGGTTCCTGAAAGACCATCCCGATTTTTTTCCCACGGATTTCACAAAGCCGGGCTTCGGACAATTGATTCAAATCCTCCGTTTGCCCATCCCTCGAAGCAAGGTGGATGCTGCCTGCCATGCTCATGGTCGAGGGGAGTAAATTCAATAAGGCAAGGGCCGTGACGGATTTTCCGCATCCGGACTCACCGACGATTCCAAGCCTCTCACCAAAACCCAGGGAAAAATTCAGATCTTCCACGACCGTCAACCGTCGATTTCGTTGTTTCAGAAAAACCTGAAGTCCTTGGACCTGTAACAGGTTTCCAGAATCCTGGATTTGGTTGATGGGGCTCAATGGAAATACCGCAAAAAGACTACTGGGCTATGACTCCACCGTCGATCACCATTTCGGTGCCGGTGACAAAGGTGGACTCATCCGAGGCAAGATAGACGATCATGTTGGCGACATCATCGGGCTTCCCGATTCGCCTCAGAGGAACCTGGCGGACCAGCGTCTGCCGGGCTTTTTCCGGATCAGGCGAATCCCGGA
Source organism: SAR324 cluster bacterium lautmerah10 (assembly GCA_001469005.2). Classification (GTDB taxonomy): domain Bacteria; phylum SAR324; class SAR324; order SAR324; family NAC60-12; genus UBA1014. The sequence goes on along the minus strand of LNZD02000049.1, from coordinate 6,781 downwards.
TCATCGATTCGAGCATCGGAGTTTCGATGAAGGTGGGGTGAATCGAGTTGCAGCGTATGCCGTAACCGGCCCTGGCACAATGCAGCGCGACCGATTTGGTAAGCATCCTCACGGCTCCCTTGCTGGAATTGTAGGCAGCGAGATTGAAACCGCCGATCATCCCGGAGACCGAGGACAAGTTGATGATGGAGCCCGCGCCGAATTCCTTCATGACCCTCACTCCATGTTTGCAGCCGAGGAAGGTTCCATCGAGATTGACAGCATGCACTTTTCTCCAGTCCTCAAGGGTGATTTGCTCCACATCCGCAATCAACACCATCCCTGCGGAATTGACGAGGATGTCCAGACGGTCAAACCGTTTCACGGTTTCATCCAGAACCGAGATCCATTCTTCTTCTTCGGTGATGTCAAGTTTCAGGAAGGCCGCATTGGCACCTATTTTCTCTGCCTGCTGACGAACTTTCTCAAGGTTGATGTCAGTCATCATCACCCGGGCGCCTTCTTCAGCAAGCCTGATGGACGTTTGGAGACCGATACCCGAAGCGGCACCGGTCACCAATGCAGTTTTCCCTTCAAGACGCCCCATCCTCAGTCGTACTTGCGAAGTTCGAGCTTGGCAATACTCATCTGGTGGACTTCATCGGGACCGTCCGCCAGCCTTAAGGCCCTGGACCATGCCCAACCATGGGCCAGTCCGCCATCTTCGGTGACTCCGGCCGCGCCAAAAATTTGGACCGCACGGTCAATCACACGGCAGCACATGTTCGGGGCGATAACTTTGATCATCGCAATTTCTGCGCGGGCCGCCTTGTTTCCAACTTGATCCATCATCGCTGCAGCCTTGAGGGTGAGCAGACGTGCCTGTTCGATTTCCATCCTCGAATCGGCAATGGCCTGCATCACGACTCCCTGTTCCGCTAGGGTTTTGCCGAATGCAACCCGCTGCTTGGCCCTTTTGCACATCATTTCCAAAGCACGTTCTGCCTGGCCGATCTGCCGCATGCAGTGATGAATCCTTCCGGGGCCGAGGCGGCCCTGGGCAATTTCAAATCCCCTTCCTTCTCCCAAGAGCAGGTTTGAAGCGGGGACCCGGACGTTGTCGAAATGAAGCTCTGCGTGGCCGTGAGGAGCATGATCGAAACCGTAAACGGGAAGACTTCGGATGAATTTCACCCCGGGAGTGTCGATCGGGACCAAAACCATCGACTGTTGGAGGTGTCGTGGAGCATCAGGATCGGTCTTGCCCATGAAGATCAGGATCTTGCAGCGCGGATCGGGAGCGCCGGAGGTCCACCATTTTTTCCCGTTTAGAACATATTCGTTTCCTTCACGCCTGATACTGGCCTGGATGTTGGTCGCATCGGAAGAGGCAACATCCGGTTCAGTCATCGCAAATCCTGAACGGATTGTTCCTTCCAGCAGAGGGATCAGCCATTGCTGTTTCTGCTCTTCGGTTCCGTAGCGAACGAGGACTTCCATGTTGCCGGTATCGGGCGCGGAGCAGTTGAACACTTCCGGACCGATGGCGGAGTGTCCCATGATTTCGCACAAGGGTGCATATTCCACGTTGGTCAAACCTGCCCCGTATTCGCTCTCGGGTAAGAAAAGGTTCCAGAGTCCGGCATCCCGCGCTTTTTGTTTCAATTCCTCGATGATGGGAGGAATCTTCCAGCGCTGTCCTTCCTCCTCAACAAATTCGAAATACTTAGATTCATTGGGGGTGACCTCACGATCCATGAAATCCTTCAGGCGTGTCTGAAGGTCCATAACCCTTGGGGAGTGTTCAAAATCCATATCGACTTTCAAAAAAAGGTGGTGTTTGATTCATTCTAATCGGTTCCCAAGGGGCTTCAAGCCTTTAGGCATAGAATACTGGGGCATTTTTTCGAAATACAGTGTGAGGCTTCATAATGAGCCATCTTTAGGAAATTCAATTTAAACCTGAGTTGAAAAGATTGTGAGTAGAAGGTGATTCAACTTTGAATTTTTTTATGTCCGTTGATAATGGTGGCAAAATTAAAAAAAGTGATGTTTATGATTTTCATCTCACGGATTGAATAAAACCTATGAACGATTTGTCAAATCAAACGGAAGATTTTTCGGACATACGGGATGCTGTCCGAAGTTTGTGTCAGGGATATCCTGGAGAATACTGGCGTGAAAAAGACAGGAAACGTGAATACCCCACCGAGTTCGTCCAAGCTCTCACGGATTCCGGATTCCTGGCGGTTCTGATTCCGGAAATTTATGGCGGAAGTGAACTCGGAATCCAGGAAGCTGCAGCGATCCTGGAAGAGATTCATAAATCCGGATGCAACGGAGCGGCCTGCCATGCGCAGATGTACATCATGGGGACCTTACTCCGTCATGGATCCGAGGAACAGAAACAGAAATACCTTCCGGGAATTGCCTCGGGTGAACTCAGGCTCCAGGCATTCGGGGTGACCGAACCGGGGAGTGGGACCGATACTACGTCGATTCGAACCTTTGCGAAAAGAGAAGGTGATGAATATGTAGTTAACGGACAAAAAGTCTGGACCTCCCGGGCCGAGCATTCTGACCTGATGCTCCTGCTTGCCAGGACCACCCCGAAAGATGAAGTGACAAAACGAACTGACGGCCTTTCCGTTTTCCTGGTGGATCTCAGGAAATCTTTGAATCACGGAGTGACGATAAGGCCGATATCGACCATGATCAACCATGCCACCACCGAAGTCTTCATCGATGACCTGAGGATTCCGGCGGAGCAAAGGATCGGGGAGGAAGGCAAGGGTTTCCGATACATCCTCGACGGCATGAATGCCGAAAGGATCCTGATCGGGGCCGAATGCATCGGGGACTCACGCTGGTTCATCCAAAAGGCTTCCGAGTATGCAAAAGATCGAACAGTGTTCCAACGTCCGATTGGCCAAAACCAGGGAATCCAGTTTCCAATTGCGAAGGCCTATGCTCAGTCCGAAGCAGCAGATTTGATGGTCCGGAAAGCGGCCTCACTTTTTGATTCCGGAAAACCCTGCGGCAAGGAAGCGAATATGGCAAAGCTGCTTGCTGCCGATGCCTCCTGGGAAGCCGCAGATGTTTGCCTGCAAACCCATGGAGGCTTCGGTTTTGCGGAAGAGTACGATATCGAACGGAAGTTCCGGGAAACCAGGCTTTACCGGATTGCCCCGGTGTCTACCAACCTCATCCTTTCCTACCTTGCGGAACACGTGCTTGGGCTTCCACGTTCCTTCTGAAAACGGAGTTCCTTGGATTTTTCATCGGTTTTCACATATTGCGGCAAATGCGGTTCTCGTGAACTGATTTTTCTCGAAGGGAAAAAGAACGAATGCCGTAACTGCGGCTGGGTCTATTATCAGAATCCCGTTTCCGCAGTGGTTTCTATCATTTGTTTTGAAAATCAGTTTTTGTTCCTTCGGCGTGCCAAAGATCCCGGTGCAGGCAAGCTCGATATGCCCGGAGGATTTGTCGATTTCGGAGAAACGGCCGAAGAAGCGTTACGCCGTGAGTTGAAGGAGGAACTGATGATCGAGTCCGTGGAACTTACTTATTTCACCTCCGCGCCGAACCATTATCTTTACCTGAATGTGCCCTATCAAACCCTGGATTTTTATTTTGCTGCAACCATCTTCACTAAACCCGATACGTTTGATTCTTCAGAAATCATGGAAATCTGTTGGCGGAGTGCCGGAGAAATCGTTGAGGAGGAATTTGCCTTTTCTCCAATGTTTCAGGTGTTCAGACAATTCTTAAAACATCAGTCATCTGATTCCCGTTCCTTCAGCAGGTAGGCACCCACCGCCAACACCAATCCCGCAGATACAAAAACGGCGGTGTACACATTGGTGACATAATTCCAAATCCAGAAAACCACCAGAATCACAGTGATGCTGATCAAAATCCGGTAAAGCAGCATGGTGTCACGTTTCAATGTTACTCAAACGACATCGTCTCTTCATCAGCATCTACCCTGCTCCAAGTTTCAGTCATGTTCAAAAGGAAAGTCCTCAAAACAAAACTTCATATCATCATGAAATTAAAAAATCGTAACGATACGATTTTGTTTGACATGGGTCATGGATTTGATATTTTCGGATCAGAAATGAATTTATGAATTGTTAAGAAATGATCAGAATTACACTGATTGGAGCAGGCTCAACGGTTTTCGCAAAAAGACTGGTTGGAGATATTCTACTCACTCCCGAATTGGGAAGTGGAGTAGAAATAATGCTTCATGATATCGATACGGAACGGCTTAAGACTTCCGAGATTGTGACCAAGAGATTGGCGGAGAGTCTTGGTTTGGAGATTTCGATTCAGGCTTCTACAGACCGGAGGGCGATGCTGAAGGGATCGAATTACGTGATTTTGATGATGCAGGTGGGAGGGTACCATCCTTCAACCGTGACGGATTTTGAAATTCCCAAAAAATACGGACTACGTCAGACGATTGCCGACACCCTCGGGGTCGGTGGAATCATGAGGGGATTGAGAACCATTCCTGTGGTTAAAGAGATTTTAGAGGAAATGCAGGAAATTTGTCCGGATGCAACACTGTTGAATTATGTGAACCCAATGGTGATGCTTTGCATGGCCATCAACCGTTTGGCACCTGAACAGAAGATGGTGGGGCTTTGTCACAGTGTTCAGGGAACGGCTGAGGAATTGGCCAAAGATTTGGGTGAAGAGGTTGATTCGATCCACTATTTTTGTGCGGGGATCAACCACATGTCGTTCTACCTCAATTTCGAGAAAAAACAGCATGGAACGAAGGAAGACCTTTACCCCCGTCTGATGGAACTTGCGAGGAACGGAAACGTCCCGAAGGAAAACCGGGTTAGGTATGAGATCCTCCAAAGGCTTGGATATTTCGTCACGGAGTCTAGCGAACACTTTGCTGAATACACTCCCTGGTTCATCAAACGTGACCGTCCGGATCTGATTGAGCAGTACAACATCCCTCTCGATGAATACATCACCCGTTGTGAAAACCAGATTGCGGAGTGGGATCAGTTAAAAAATGAACTCGAAGACGAATCGGTTCAATTGGATGTCTGCCAGAGTCATGAGTACGCCGCCTCGATCATCAATGCCCTGGAACATGGAAACGCGACGGTGATCAATGGGAATGTCGCAAATCAAGGGGTTATTTCAAATCTGCCTTCGAATATCAGTGTCGAAGTCCCCTGCCATATCGATCAGAACGGCATTCAGCCGGTGCATGTGGGAGCATTGCCTCCCCAATTAGCGGCGTTGATCATGACCAATGTCAACGTGCAGCAGTTGACAGTGGAAGCCGCATTAACCGGAAAAAGAGAGCACATTTATCACGCGGCCATGATGGATCCGCATACTGCCGCAGAATTGTCGGTCGATCAGATTTGGAAATTGGTGGATGAACTCATCGATGCCCATGGATCTCTTCTGCCTTCATACCAATGAAAATAAATCGAAAAAATTGTAGGAATCCTGTCTTATATCATATAGCTTATAATACACTTGATTTTTTGAATTCGGTTTTTTCAAGCTTGGGTCGACGGAAGATTGGCATTCTGCCGGTCTAAGACCCGGGACGCTCGTGAATCGTTCACGGGTTTCAACAGTTCCTTTAGGAACTCTTTTTCAACGCTCAAGAAAGGAGAGCAAAATGAAAATATTTTTGAGTGTACTATCAATTATGATGTTGTCATCTAGTATAATCTTTAGTGGTACCCTTAGGATTACTAATGACAGTTCAAACCCCGATTTCCAGAAACTTTGGAAAGAGAAAATTATTCCTATGTTTGAAAAGGAAAATCCGGATATTAAAGTCGAAATGACTATTTATAATCATGAAGATTATAAAACAGCAATAAGAAATTTTCTTCCTGCTGATCCACCCGATGTTGTTAATTGGTTCTCGGGTCATAGGATGAAATATTTTGTTGATCAAGGTTTATTTGAAGATGTCAGTGATGTTTGGGATAAACATGATTTACATTCTCAAATGTCATCTGCTCGTTCAACAGTAACTGTTGATGGGAAACAATGGGGTGTTCCAACTTATTATTATCAGTGGGGAATATATTACAGAAAGGACATCTTCACTAAATATGGATTAGGTGTCCCAAAAAGTTGGGCAGACTTTATGTATGTTTCATCAACATTGAAGAAGAATGGTGTTACACCATTTGCCATAGGTACAAAGTATCTTTGGACAGCTGCAGGTTGGTTTGATTTTTTGAATCTCAGAGTAAATGGCTATGATTTTCATATGGCAAGATTGGACAGAGTATTTGATCTCTGGGAAGAACTGGTCAGAAAAAATTATTTCATTGAAAATCATGCATCTTATTCCTGGCAAGAAGGTTTCGCCCCTCTAATAAATGGAGATGCAGGAATGTATTTAATGGGGAATTTTATTGTAGGTGAAATAGTTCAAGCTGGTTTAGATCGTAGTAAACTAGGCTATTTTCAATTTCCTGTCATAGATGGAAATGTTCGAACGGCAGAAGATGCCCCAACAAATTCGATGCACATCCCTGCAAAAGCAAAAAATAAAACGGATGCAAGAAAACTATTAGCGTTTATTTCAAGGCCAGACATCAATGAAATGATTGCTACAGCTGACAGCTCCTTATCAACAAACAACCAAGCTTCAATACCAGATGATGAATTTCTTAAAGTAGGATTCAAAGTTTTAAGTGATGCTTCTGGTTTAGCTCAATTTTACGATCGAGATACGAATCCTGAAATGGCAAAAGAAGGGATGAAAGGCTTTCAGGAATTCATGGTAAAACCT
>LNZD02000048.1:2483-14690 GCA_001469005.2 SAR324 cluster bacterium lautmerah10 | reverse complement strand
CCTTGCAAGACATTGTTTTGAGGCTCTTTCCAGCACCGAGACCACTCTACCCTTGCGTCGTCCTCGATAACCTCTTGCACCGAGCAGTTCCACCTCAACCCGGTCCCCTTCAAGGGCTGAACCGACATCGGATTCACTGATGAAAAGGTCTGCTTCTCCTCCACCAATACTGACGAAACCAAATCCTTTGCGATTCTGGTTGAAATATCCGCTGAGCCGTTTTCCCTCCCTTCTTGATGTTTTTGATTTGGGAGAAAAGTGTTTACGATTTCGTTCAGAATCAAGTATTCGGGGTTTCTGGAACTGACTGATCAGGGTTCTGCTTCCAAATCGAGTTCCTTGTTGAATGAGTTTTCCCTGATTTACCAGTTTGGCAAGAAGTGCTCTGATTTTGGGAGTATGGGATTTACTAAGCCCCAAAGCTCCACGGATCTGTTTCGCCGATAACAGGTCACCTGCTTCGTCCAGGAGTCTCAGGACCGTTTTTTTTTTCAGTTTCATTTCAAGTGATAATCGTCTTCAAACAAGACGATTTTCCTGACGGAGTTTCCTGAGGTGGGATTGAATGTGCCCTGATGAAATAGATTGAGCACCTGTTTTTCTCTTTCCCGTCGATGTTGGAGGGTCGCTTCCAACCGGAAAGTACCCCTCATCGGGATCCCATGGGATGGCATGATCACCGAAGGTTGAAGCTTGATCACTTTTTCCAGGGTCTTGAAATAAGTGGCCATGTCTCCTTCCGGTTCCGATATCACTACAGTGCCAATACCCTGGATCAGGTCTCCGACGATAAACCAGGACAACGATTCCGGCGCCAAAGCAAGTTGACCTGCATCATGACCTGGAACTTCAAAAACACGAACCTCTTCTCCATGCCAGCGTGTTACCGAATCTCCTTCGAACAAAACCCTGATTTCAACTCCATGAAAATAATCCTGCTGGAATTTTCCAAGGATTCTTTGGCAGCAATCCTGGCTTAAATAAATTGGCACACCAAGTTCCCTGGCCAGATCAGGCGCATGTTGATGATGATCCGGATGATGATGGGTGAGAAACAACGCATCCAGGTTTTCCTCTTTCATCTGCTGAAGCAGGACCTTATAAATTTCCTCGGATTTCGGTGAAGGGTCCACAAGTATCTGGGGAGATCCGGAATCCCCCAAACGGAAAGCGTTGGTTCTTTCCGCGGGCGGAAGGGTATGAGAAGGAATCATAAGAATCCTAACTCCTTCCTGCATCTCCAATTCTGGAATTTCATGAGATTCATCAAATTTCCTGGAGAGATCTCCCAGGTTGGTTGTTTGAGGATCCTCTTGCAGAAGTCTGATCATCCTCCTAAGTGGAGGAACCATCAACGCTTTCCCCTCCTGATATGTTTGCAGTAAATTTTGGGGGGTCATCCAGGTTCCCGAAGCAAATTCTCCTTCATCCAAAATGAATTCCGGAGACTCCTTTAAATCGATTCGGTAAAACCAGTTCCTGAAAGGGATCTGGGCAAAAGAAGGCGCAGCAATTTCGGCAAGCGGTTCAATCGATGAAATCATCCCTTCAGCTATTCCTTTTTGAAGATCAAAATCCAGTTCTTCCTTCATCTCACGATGGAGGGCATTGAGATGTATCGGATTGAGTTCAGGAAAATTTGAAGAACTATTGGATGCTTGATCCTGGGAATCGATTTTACCTCCTGGAAAGGCATGATACCCCGGAAAAGCTTCGAGGTGATTTTGCCTCACCACCACAAAAATCTGATCCTGGAAAAAAAATACCGAGGAAACGGCTTCGACGGTTTCAGTCCTCCGCATTCTTACTTGAAGGTCGTAATGGTTTTGCTTCATCTGTTTTCGGCAATAACTTTCATTCCCGTTATTTGAGAATTTGAAATCCAAAACTACATTTCTAGAAGGATTGTACCAGTCCAGCCGTGCTTTACAGGAAAGTTGAAATTCCGGATCCTGCCAGAAGACGGATGCCTCTCCATGGCCTTCTTCCATCCATGATGAAACTTTTGGATGGACGGCAATAACACGCGCGGAAGTCATCAACTGATCCCAGAGATTCCGAGGCAAGACCGTTTTCCCGGGATGTTGATCCTCGAAGGCCTTCCAGCGCTTTTTCCCTAAATCCCCTCTGAACCGGAGCCCCTGGGGAGCAGGAACGTAAGTTTGATGGAATCTATCCGTTTCCAGAATCAAACAGTGACCGGCATTACCCCGAATTAAAGCACGTTGGTTGATCTTTAAAGAAGAAGAACGATCTTGATGAAGAAGATATTGTTTAAGGGAGGTTTGATTCAGACCTGGAAATTGAGAGTATTCTTCAAAAGAAAGTCCGAAACGTAAACCATTCTGCAAAATTTTCTCTGATCCGATCCTGCCACTTTGCTGAAACGGATCCTCAAGATCTGTATTTATGCCTCGACCTCCTGATAGCTTTCAATTGGAGGACATGAACAAACAACATTACGGTCTCCAAAAACATTATCGATACGATTGACTGGAGGCCAGTATTTGTTGACCCGTAAACCCGGAAGAGGATAAACCGCTTCCTCGCGGGTGTAGCAGTGATTCCACTCAGGATCGGCAAGATCTTCGGCGGTATGAGGAGCGTTGTGGAGGGGATTGTCGTCTGCGTCCCATTCACCTTCTTCAAGCCTCTGAATTTCTGCACGGATCGCAATCAATGCATCACAAAAACGATCCAATTCCTCCAAAGGCTCGCTTTCAGTAGGTTCGATCATCAAGGTCCCAGCCACCGGCCATGACATGGTTGGCGAGTGGAACCCATAATCGATCAATCTTTTGGCCACATCCTCTTCGGTAATTCCGGCTGTCTCCCGAAAAGGCCGAACGTCGATGATGCATTCATGGGCAACCCGACCATTGTTTCCGGTATAGACCACCGGGAAATGTTTCCCGACTCTTGATGCAATGTAATTCGCATTGAGAATCGCAACCTTGGTGGCTTTCAAAAGACCCGGACCTCCCATCAATTTGATATAAACCCAGGAAATTGGAAGGATCCCCGGACTTCCATAAGGTGCCGCAGAAACCGCGCTGTTTTCTTCAGGAACACCTGGAACCGGGCAAACCGCATGACTTGGAGCAAAAGGCGCGAGATGTTTTTTAAATCCAATCGGCCCCATTCCCGGACCTCCGCCACCATGGGGAATGCAGAAGGTTTTGTGGAGGTTCATGTGCAAAACATCAGGACCGATTTTTCCGGGCTGGGCTATGCCGACCAGGGCATTCAGATTTGCACCATCCATATACACCTGTCCACCATGATGATGGATGATATCGCAAATCTTGGTCAGCGTTTCTTCAAAAACACCGTGGGTGGACGGATAAGTAATCATCAAAGCTGAAAGTTCTGATGAATGTTTTTGAGCTTTTGCCTCAAGATCTTCCAGGTCAATGTTGCCCTCTTCATCACATTGGACAATGACGACTTTCATGGATGCCATCATCGCGCTGGCAGGATTGGTCCCATGTGCGGAACTCGGAATCAGGCAGATGTTTCTTTGGCCTTCGCCTCGATGGATCTGGTACCGATGAATCAACAGTAAACCTGTGTATTCCCCTTGAGCACCAGAATTGGGCTGCATTGATATAGCATCAAATCCGGTAATTCGGATTAATTGATCCTCAAGCTCTTCAATCATTTTTTGGTAACCCTGTGTTTGCTCAGCAGGAGCAAATGGATGGATTCCGCCGAATTCCTGCCAGGTAACCGGTATCATTTCGGCTGCCGCATTCAGCTTCATCGTACATGAACCCAGAGGAATCATGGAACGATTGAGTGCAATATCCTTGTCTTCCAAATGCTTCAGATAACGCATCATGGAAGTTTCTGAATGGTAACGTTCAAAAACCGGATGAGTCAGGAATTCGGAAGTTCTTCTGAGATTGCTCGGAATCGCACTTTCTCCATTGGATGACAATTCTTGATCCCATGCCTCTAGATCAATGGTTTCAGAAGTATTTCCATTCGAATCTTGGAATACTCCAACCAACTGCTCCAAATCATCAAGAGTTGTGGTCTCATCCAGCGAAACACCCAAATGGTTGGAACCGATCTTTCGAAAGTTCAACCCCTGCTGCAGAGCACTCTCGTAGATTTGATCCCTATTATTTCCCGCATCAATATGGAGGGTATCAAAAAAATGTTCACTGCAACGGATTCCGATTTTGTTTAACGATTTTGCAAACAACATCGTCATCCTGTGAACTCTTCCGGCAATCGATTTGAGTCCATCTGGTCCATGATAAACCGCATAGCATCCTGCAATGACTGCAAGTAGCACCTGAGCAGTACAGATGTTGCTGGTCGCTTTTTCCCGGCGGATGTGTTGTTCTCTGGTTTGAAGGGCCATTCTCAAAGCCCGTCTTCCACGCCCATCCACCGAAACTCCAATCAGCCTGCCCGGCATGGAACGTTTGTGGCGGTCATGGGTTGCAAAAAAAGCGGCATGAGGTCCCCCGAACCCCATTGGCACCCCAAATCTTTGGGAGTTCCCAATGACAACATCAGCCCCCAACTCCCCGGGTGGTTTGAGTAAAACCAAACTTAACAGATCGGTTGCCACAGAAACCATGGTGTCGTTTTGATGCCATTGCTCAATCCACTTTCCAATATCATGAATGACGCCTGTGGTAGAAGGGTACTGAAGCAAAACCCCAAAAAATTCAGTTTCCAGGTTTTCTTCTGGTGTTCCCAAAACCAGTTCGATTCCCATCGGTTCTGCACGGGTTTTCAGGACATCAAGGGTTTGGGGATGACAATCTTCGGACGCAAAAAACTTCATGCTTTTGCTCCTTGAGATCCTTCTGCTAAAGGCCATTGCTTCCGCTGCAGCCGTTGCTTCATCAAGCAGGGATGCGTTGGCGATATCCATCCCGGTGAGATCCATCACCATTTGTTGATAATTTAACAATGCTTCAAGTCTTCCCTGAGAAACCTCTGCCTGATAAGGGGTGTAGGCCGTATACCAACCTGGATTTTCGAGAAGGTTCCTGAGGATCACATTCGGTGTGATGGTGTCGTAGTAACCCATCCCGATGTAGGAACGGGCGATTGTATTTTCCAAAGCAATCGATTTCAGCTCCTTTAGAACATCAACTTCCGTCCTTGATCCAGGGAGTTCCAAATCCTGATTCATCCGGATCGACGCCGGGACTGCCTCATCGATCAATGACTCAAGAGAGTCAAGATTCAGAGTTTTGAGCATTTTGTCCTGCTCAGATGAAGACGGTCCGATGTGACGACGTTGAAACATCTCACGTTGTTCAAGTTCGTGGAGCGATTGAGAAAAAGTATCCTTTGAAGTCATAGAATGTATTGTAATAGATTAGTCAAGAATCGTTCATTCAAATTGAACCAAGGGTAGCAATTTGGCCTAATGAAAACAATTCGGGTTTAGCACTAAATTTCAGCGTTTAGAGGTTTTTTTACCAGGTTTACGAAGATCCTGGACCTGGCCGCGCAGGTCCGGCTGTTGTTGCCAGAGTTTTCCTTTCAAAATCCATAACAAGGCAATGAGTGTCATAAAAACACTGATTGCATAGGGTGCCAGGATCTTTGAATCCCCAAAATTGAGGTATTGGTTATCCATTCTTAAAGGAGTCAACAAGGAACGGATGGCAGCATAACCGAGGAGGTATAAAGCTCCTATCATTCCATCCCGAAAATTTCTCAGACGGAGTTTCCAGAGAAGGGCAAAAAGAATGAAATTCAGCAGTGATTCATAAAGCATGGTGGGATGAACAGGTTGTCCTTGGGCATATCGATCCACTGCAGTTCCTTCCGGAAAAACGATTCCACTCCAGACTCCAGTTACCGGACCGGCTGCTTCTCCGTTAGTGAAATTACCCCATCGTCCAATGGCTTGTCCAAGGATGATGCAGAATGCAGAAATATCGAGCATGGCAGCAAGGGCAATTCGTTTGATCCAGCAGTAAAGAACCAGCGCCAGGGGGCCAAGAACGATAGCACCATGAATCGCCATTCCTCCTTCCCATACGGCAAATACTTTCCAAAACGGCTGATGGGAATAATAATTGGACCATTCGAAAATCACTTCATAACTTCGCCCTCCTAACAATCCTGCCATGAAAATAATCAGGGTACAGTTCATGGCTTCGTCCTGGGTCAAAGGAATCGAACGTCTGCGTACCTCACTTAAGACGATGCGTGCGCCAATCAGAACCGAAATCGCATAAAACAACCCATAAAAACGGGGTTCAAGCGTGATCCCCAAAAAAGGGATTTCTAGGCTGAAAATAGTGGGATACATGAGCGTTATGATTTCTTGGAACTATCCTGAAAACAACGATCAAGGATCTGAATTGAATCCGGTTTTAGGAGACACCTGATTCCAGATGCTCACCAAGAAGTTTTTTTTGATTCTGCAAGTGGGATCGGATTCCCTTTTCCGCATAATCCAGAAGCTGATTGAGTTGATTCCTCGGGAAAGTCTGGCCCTCGGCAGTCCCTTGAACTTCAACATAATCACCATTGTCCAGCATGACAACGTTCATATCGACTTCTGCTTTTACGTCTTCATCATATTTGAGATCAAGAAGCGACCGTCCTTCAAAAATACCGACGCTGATGGAAGCAAGGAATCGACTGACTGGAAATGTTTTGAATCTTCCTTCAGCCTGCATCTGCCTTAGTGCCAGAATCAGGGCGACAAATCCACCCGTGATCGAGGCAGTGCGGGTGCCGCCATCTGCCTGAATGACATCACAATCGATCCATACGGTATGCCTGCCGAGGGCCTTCAAATCAACTACGGATCTTAACGATCGGCCAATCAAGCGTTGTATTTCCTGAGTCCGTCCGTCAACCTGGGGCCTTTCCCGCCGTTTCCTTTTTCCGGTTGAACCTGGAAGCATTCCATATTCCGCAGTGACCCAGCCATGCTTGTAACCGTTTTCAGGAAGTTTGAGGAAACCCGGAACCTCTTCCTCGAACGTTGCAGTGCAGATGATTCGTGTATCGCCTGTTGAAACCAGCACCGAACCCGGAGCATTTTGGGTATATCCTGAAATCAGTTCAAGTTTCCGGACTTCATCATCCATACGCCCATCGGTCCGGGAAGTGTTTTTGGTCATATCATATTTCGGGGCAAAGTGAGCTTTTTTTCAAGAAACGGAAGTTTGATCATCTTCTAAAGACGTTTTTCAATTTCTATTCTCCACGGAGAACTTCCATTCCATCTGGGATTTCGAAATGAAAGAGTTTCGGGTCCAAGTCGAGATTATATTTTATCTCCTTCAAAAGAATGGTTCGATAATTTCCCTGACGGTCCATCAGCAATAGGGTTTTCAGATGGTGGTTATCAGGATCAACCTCCAACTGGATAAATTCGAGATTGGCCAGTTTTTCTTTTGGCTCCAACTCCACCACCAATCCTCCGGAAGTTTTCAGCAATTCACTGCTGAGGTTTCTTGGAAGAAAATCCCGGGTCAAATCTCCAACTCCCAGTAAAAAATCCAAAGCCGTCACTTCAGTTATACGGGAAAGTTGCTGAACCGTAACATTTTCCAAAAGGGGATCATACAGCCATACCGTTTCACCATCGGTCACCAAAAGTTGTTCTTCAGGAGTTTCGTATTCCCAACGCATTTTCCCTGGACGAAGAAAACTCACTTTTCCTTCTGCAACCACCGGTATTGAGTCTTCATCATTTCGGATACTCGTTTGGACGAACTCACCTGTGAAACTCGATATGCTTTGATAACGTTGCTGGATGAAAGACACATTCTGCATCAATTCTTCTTGCGAACTGTAAAGAGACTGTGAAAAAAGCATCATCCCCACAACAAATCCAAAAAAAATGCTCTGAGCGAGACGATTTGAATTTAGGTGATTGAAATTTTTCATCCGGGTTATTTAATGATCTCTAAAAATTGGTTACCCATAAATTCATTAAGATTTCCCATTCGCCATCAACCATGAATCATTTTTCGAAAACTGCGCTTAGCTGAATAGCGCAGGGCTTCAAAAAAACCGGAAAGTTTAAAATTGATTTTGAAGAGATTGTAAAGACCATAGAGGAAAGTTAAAACCACAGGCATCCAAAGTATCAGAGGGCTCAAGTCTTCCATTAACTCGTTCGCACCCATCCAGAGAATGTAATAACTGGTGATCAGGATCAATCCTCTCAGATAGGATGCGCTTCTTCCACGACGAGGTTCTACGATTCCCAGTGAGAACATGGTAAGACAAATGACAAAACATGCCGCGGGAGTCGTCAGCCTCATCATGAGTTCCCGTCTTTCACTAAATTGCTGACTGTTCCAAATTTCACTGGTGGGCTTTCCCCAGACGTGCCCATCCTTATCCTCATTCGTCATCTGTGAACTTCTGAAAACATAAAACAATTTTTCAAAGTCAATGATTCGGTAACTTGATTCTTGTTCATGAAGATGGATTTTCCCTTTTTCAAGGTTCAGCACCAAATCCTGTTCCTTTTCACGGACTTCAATAAATCCGGTATCTGAAACGGTAATCATAGAATCTTCATCCAGATCCCTTTCACTGAGGAAGACCCCCTTCAGTTGATCGTTTTCGTCTTTTTCCTGGACATAAAGTACTTTCCCACCAAAATCGAAGTTCAAGACCTTGGGCTGGATGGTGCGGTTTTTTTGGGATTTCAACAGTCTGAATTTTTCTTCTTCAAAAGCACGATATCCCATGGGAGTCAGCCATAGACTGTTCAACCATCCTAATTCCTAATAGGGTAATGACTCCTCCGAAGAGAATAACCACACTGCCGATATTCCAAGAACTGATCCCCGCTGCATGCATCGCGGTCAGTTCAAAATCAGTTGAAAGTCTGGACATGAAAAGGACAACCGACATCAGACTCGCGTAGGGCAAGGTCATATTTAAAAACTGCGGGAGTTGATAAGTCAAAAGCAGCATTACTGTTACCACATCGATCCCCCTCTCGATGATCATGTTGATCAATTTGTAAACCGTGTCCATCGAGAGAACAAAGGTAATGATGAACATCGACAACAAAAAAGAAGGGATCAATTGTATAAAGTGGGAACGGAAGAGCAGCATTTTCCTTAAAAAGCTTCAATAAGGGTGCTTGGACATTTGAAAGTATTCACGTTTACTGCTTCTGAAGTTGGTCTTTGATCTGCCAGGCAATTCGCATCGCCGCCAATCCATCTTCCGCACTCACCCTGGGTTTTTTCCCACTTCGAACGGATTTCAGGAATGCAGCAATTTCGCTATTCAACGCATCCCCTTTATCCAGCATGATTTCCTCGGGCTGAAGCATTTCCTGGGTGACGGGTTTGTTAAGATCGACTTTTACTCTTCGGGCCTGACCTGTCCCGAAATCAAGTGAATGGTATGCCCCTCGTTGAAAAATACGCATTTTTCGTTCCGCTTTATCGGACACCCGACTGGCCGTTAAATTCACGACACATCCGTTTGCAAATCTCAACCGTGCATTCGCAATGTCCGTCGTTGGCGTGAGGATGGAAACGCCATTCGCTTCGACAGATTCGGGAATACTTTTCAGCAGGGATTGAATCAGATCAATGTCATGAATCATCAGGTCTAAAATCACATCGACATCGGTTCCCCGTTTCGGAAAGGGTGCAATCCTGATGGACTCGATGAATTGGGGGGAAAGGTTTTCTTTCGAACTTTCGGAGGTAACTTCATCCTCCATACTTTTCTGGAATTCTTCAAAAACTGGATTGAATCGTTCCAGATGTCCAATTTGAAGACAAAGATCTTTCTGAACTGAGAGATCCAGCAGGGCCTCAGACTGTTCAAGATTACTGGCAAAGGGTTTTTCCATCAAAACATGAATCCCTTTTTCCAGGCACTTTTTCCCTGTTTCAAAGTGATAAATGGTGGGTACCGCGATGCTCACTGCATCAGGCTGGACCGTCATCGCTTCCAAACTTCCGAACCACGGAACCCCGAGTTCCTTCCCGACTTCCTCTGCCCGTTTCAAGTCGTTGTCGACCACTCCCAACAGGTTCGAGTCCTCAAGTTTTGAAAATTTCTGGGCATGAAATCTGCCCAGATAACCTACTCCTATCACTGCGGTTTTAAGCGGTTCCATTGTTGTTCTAGAAATGTTTAGAGAGTGGAGGGGATTTTTTTTGAAGAATGATTCTTCTCCATTGACGGAGATGCATATTTACTCAGTTTGCCAACTGTTCCAATTCGATGACCTGTTTCTTCAGGGCATCAATGGTTTTTTCAGTCGAATCAACTTTTTCACGAAGTTCCAAAACCACCTGATCTGGCGCATTATTTAGAAAACCCGGATTTTCGAGTTTGTTCCGACTTTTGGTCAAAAACTGGTTTTCCTGATTCAACTGCTTCTGGAGGTTTGAAATCTCCTGACTGAAGTCCAAAGCATTCGCGTTGATGCTCACAAGCGAGTCCTGAAAATAAGAAGAAAGGGCTTCTCCGCTTGGAGTCGCAGGGACTTTCCTGATTTTTAATTCGCTGATGCGCGCCAACCTTTTTATTAACCCTGAATGGATTTCAAAAACTTCTGCATGGGGCTCGGAATCGATGCCGGCATCAACTTTTTGGTTCAATCCCAGGCGCGCTTTTTCACGGAGAGTTCGTAACTGTGAAACCGATTCACAGACCAACTGAATTTTTTGATGACTTTCTCCAAAATCATATCCCTGAGATTCAGGCCATGGAGCTTTTGCCAACATCTTATCCTGCTCAAGATTTTCCCAAAGGGCTTCTGTGACAAAGGGAACATAGGGATGAAGAAGTTTGAGTTGAGTGCTCAAAGCATAGGCCAAGACCCGATTATCTTCTTCATTCCGGTCAGGTCTTTTATCCATTTCGAGGTACCAATCACAGAATGTACCCCAGAAAAAGCTCCTAAGATTATCAATCACCTCTGAAAGTCGAAAAGCTTCCAAGCCTTGCCGGGTTTTTCCAATGAGCAGATCCAGTTCATGAAGAAGCCACCGTGCGGCTTCGTTTTGAACATTTTGCGGAGGATCCAGCGACGTTCCAGATGGGATATTCATAAGGATGTAACGCCCTGCATTCCAGACTTTGTTTGCAAACCTCCTGCAGCTCTCCAGCTTTTCAGGATAAAGCCTGAGATCTTGCCCTGGTCCTGTGCCTTGAATCAATGCCAGCCTGAGAGCATCGGTTCCATAATCACGGATGCTTTCAAGAGGATCGATGCAGGTGAGGGGATCTGATTTGGACATTTTTTTGCCGTCACGTGTTCGAACCAGTCCATGCAGGTAAACGGTTTTGAAGGGGACTTCCCGGATCATGAAGGTCGTCATCAAAATCATTCTGGCAACCCAAAAAAACAGAATGTCATACCCGGTTTCCATCACGTGAGTCGGATGAAATTTTTGGAAATCGGGACTTCTCCTGAGCAATTCCTCAAAAGAGATGCTTTCATCCTGAGCCAAATCCGGATCAATCAGGGTACTCCATGTCCAAAGCGCAGAAGAAAACCAGGTATCCAAGGTGTCAGGATCCTGTTCCCAGCCCTCTCCTTCCGGAGTTTTCATGGCGATTTGTAATTCTTTCTCACGGTAAAAAGCTGGAATCCTGTGCCCCCACCAGATTTGTCGACTGATGCACCAGTCACGAAGATTTTCAACCCAGTGAAAGTAGGTACTTTCAAATCGATCAGGAACCAGCCTGATGTCACCGGCGCGAACCACATCAATGAGAATTTCTCGCAAGCTCGATTTTGCCCCTTTCCAATCGATGGCCTGTTTATTGACATCAATGAACCACTGTTCCCGGATTTGAGGCTCAATGGCCCCTCCTCCACGACTGTTAAATGATTTGCTGTGGGTATACTTTTCATCCACTTCAACCAACAGACCCTTTGTTTTAAGTTTTTCGACAATCAAACTTCGGGCTTCTTCAATGGCCATTCCAGAAAACTCTTGGGCAATCGGAAGAAGTCGACCGTCGAAGTCAATAATCGGTTCCTTATCCAGTTGATGTCGTTCCGCAATTTCAAAATCTGCATGATCATGCCATGGAGTGATGGTCATCACTCCTGTTCCGAATTCAGGATCCACGGCATCGTCTTTAATGATCGTGGCCTGGATTCTTCCGTTGATCCATTCGCACTCAAAGGTCTGACCATGTTGATAATCAAGGTATCTTTCATCTTCAGGGTGCATGACCACAAACTTATGCCCGAACTTCGTCTCCGGA
>LNZD02000048.1:0-2472 GCA_001469005.2 SAR324 cluster bacterium lautmerah10 | reverse complement strand
GGAGACCGTGTTTCCTTTCGTTCGACTTCATCATCTGAAACATTGGTTTTCAATTTCGGATCCCAGTTCACGATCCTCGGTCCACGATATATCAAGCCTTCCTCGTACATTCGGACAAACGATTCATTGACACAACGATTTAGCTGCGGATCCATGGTGTAGCGTTCCCGAGACCAGTCGCAACTGGACCCCATCGCCTTGACTTGGTTCCTGATGGTCCCCCTTGAATTTTCAACATAGGCAGCAATTCTTCGGAGCACTTCTTCCCTCCCCAAAGTTTCCCTCGGATCCTGAATACCTTCCTCATTTCGGATTTGGTTCAGGACCACGTTTTCTGTGGCAATCGCTGCGTGATCGGTCCCCGGAAGCCAAAGCGCCTCATCCCCCTTCATTCGATGCCAGCGGATGAGAATGTCTTCCAAAGCCAACATCACGGCATGTCCCACATGCAGTTGCCCGGTTGCATTCGGAGGGGGCATGGAGATGGTGAAAGGAGTTGCCTCGGAGGTGTTGTCAGCCCTGAACACACCTTTGTCTTCCCATCTTTTGTAAATCTCTGATTCAAATGAATGGGGATCGTAGGTTTTTGAAAGCGTCATGGAATTTAAAACTTAGGAATCAGCGGTGGATCGATTGAAAACAGTATTGCCCAAAATGCAAAAATTTAAATCAGATGGGATAAATCAAACTTTTTGAATGACCAATAGATACTGAGTGGAAGTCAGAAAAGTTCATAAAACATGCTCTAATCCATAAACCAGTTCGTCTAAGTCCATGACCTTTTTACAGGCCAGGCAAACTCCCGGCATGAAGGAATCCCTGTGGATCGAATCGTGACGGATAGTGAGGGTTTGACTTTTTCCGCCGAAAATCACTTCCTGATGAGCAACTTTTCCTGGGAGTCGAACTGAATGAACCGGAACCTCGTTGGCCCTTGCACCGCGGGCACCGGTAAGGATTTCTTTTTCCTCGATTGGTTCAGGAATGCTGTTACGTGATTCTGCGATCAATGCCGCGGTTTTTATTGCCGTTCCGGATGGTGCGTCCGCTTTTTTTTCATGATGCAGTTCTATAATTTCCACATCCGGCATAAATCTGGCTGCCTCAGATGCAAATTTCATCATTAAAACTGCACCAATGGCAAAATTCGGGGCAATGATTCCGCCTATGTTTTTCTGATGTGCTAAATCCTGGAGTTCCTTGACTTGTTCCGGAAGCAGTCCGCTGGTTCCAATCACCGGTCGAGAAGATGCTTGAATGATGGCTTTACAGTTTGAAAACGCCACAGAAGCTGTGGTGAAATCCACCACCGCGTCGGCTTCGGTCTGTCGTATTGCCGATTCAAGATCATCTCCCAAATCAGTCTGACCCACCAAAGCCAGTTCAGGATCATCCTCTATGGCTTTTAGGGTTTCAATGCCCATCCTCCCTTTGGATCCATTTACTAAAATTTTGATGTTATTCAATGAAGACTTTGCGAAATAAGATGGAAAATAATGGTTTATCTATGCATAGTGTAATTTATAAAATTATCTTGCATTCCAAAGAAAAACAAGGGTTTTGGATGACAGCACGCCCTCTGATTTTTTATGAAATTAAAAGTCAAAAAACGGAACATTCAAGGGATGGGATTCGTCAGCTGAGTTTCGCCTGTGAAGATCACCCTGACATGTTTTGTTTTCTATGGATTGATCCCAATCAAAAGCTAAAACATGTTCAGCTTTTATTCGGTGAATCTGTCTTGGAATGGAAAGAGGGACAGGGAATCAGTTGCAGCCAAACCAATCGAATTCAGGAAAATGAAATTAAAATAGGAGTCCACAAAGGAAGTCGTTCTCTTCATTCAAATGATGATCCAGAATTGTTAAACGAATCCCTACAAATTATGCAGCGTTGTAAATTTCCTGAAAGCTGGAATTCTCTGATTCATGAGATCTTTCACCCTTAAAAAAATAAATTTCTTAATTTTATTTTTCTATATCGTTTTGCCTAACTTTATTGTTAATGAATGCTTAAATCTTTGGTAATACTCCTCAGACCTCAACAGTGGTTGAAGAATCTGTTTGTGCTGGCACCCGCTTTTTTCGCAGGCAGTTTTTTGGTCGCTGATGTGCTCAGGGATTCTCTGCTGACTTTCATCATTTTCTCTGCAGCAGCCAGTTCGGTATACATATTTAACGACTGGATTGACCGGCAGGCAGACTCAAAACACCCTGAAAAAAGAACAAGGCCTATTGCCAGTGGTCAAATCAGTGGAAAAATCGCATTGATCACGGGATTACTGACTTTGTTGATGTCCATGTTGATGGGTTTATCCTTTCTAAATTTTGAAGTCATAGCAATTACAGGAAGCTATCTGGTTCTGAACTTAGCATAT
Source organism: SAR324 cluster bacterium lautmerah10 (assembly GCA_001469005.2). Taxonomy (GTDB): domain Bacteria; phylum SAR324; class SAR324; order SAR324; family NAC60-12; genus UBA1014. The sequence continues at coordinate 95 of LNZD02000048.1, read as the reverse complement.
ACACTTATTTTAAAAAACATCGCGATACTGGATGTATCATGTATTGCCACCGGATTTGTTCTCAGACTTTTTGCAGGAAGCGAGGCAACCGGGAT
>LNZD02000047.1:7122-17219 GCA_001469005.2 SAR324 cluster bacterium lautmerah10 | reverse complement strand
CCTGACACCTCAACTTCCTTTCCGGTAGAATTGTTAGTCGATTATGTCCGTATTTATGAATGTGCCGAATCTATAAATTCACTCAGTTCCTGCGAATCAGTGGACAATAATGCAATTTTAGTCAAAGGCCACCAAGAAATAGAAACCAATACGCACAAAAAACTGCTTTCAGACGGTAATGGAAAGTTTGTTATTTTTGATAATCAAAGCAGTACATTGTTTTTTAAGGATGTTTACTCTGAGAATGGAGAGATAAATATCATCGAGAAAAATGATTCTCAAAGAGGAACCATTTTGCAAATTGAATTCAATACCAATAATTCATTAATATTTTGGAAATCAAAAGAAAAGTATGATTTATCAGATTACACATTCATAGAATTTGACTTAAAACTAATAAATGATCCTAGAGAAAATGGTAATTTCAAAATTAAAATGGAATGTGGTTATCCGTGTGGATCACGAGATTTTAACATCAATAAACCCAATAAAGATTGGTCAAGTTATAAAGTTGATTTAAGAGACTTGGTTTTGAATCAAGGATCTGATTTAGATTTGAAGAGTGTTGATGCTCCGCTTGTCATTTTCCCAGATTGGGGGAATCAGAATGGAGTTGTAATGCAAATAGATAATATCAGATTAACAAAATAAATAGAGCGTGTTCATTTTTTTGAGTTCGGAACCCATTGCAGGATGTGTCTGCCGACGGCAACCAGTTTTCCATCCTGGTTGGTCACTTCGATGTCAGCATAGGAGCGTTTCCGTTCGAGTTCAATTTCGTTGATGGTGTATTGGAGGGTCACGGTATCTCCAAGGAAAACCGGTTCCAGGAACCGGACTTTGTCATAACCCACCGAAACCGGAGTTTCTTCGGCATCCCGGGTGTGGGCGATGGCCATCGTGGAGACGGTGGACATGAACCCGACCAGCAGGGCACCATGGGCCATCAAGCGTCCATAGGAGGATTTTTCCATGTAGGCCTTGTTGACATGATTCGGAGAAAAATCTCCGGTGATTCCCGCAAAGAGATAGACGTCGCTTTCCGAAACGGTTTTGGAAAAAGTCGCACCCTGCCCTTTTTTGACATAAAATTCAGTCATTTGTTTTCATCCGTGATTAAAATCATCTTCCGCTCCAAACCGGAGTTCGTTTTTCAAGAAATGCCCGGCTCCCTTCTTCTGCGTCCCGGCTTTTCAGCATTTGATCATATATCGGGTATTTTTTCTCAAAAGCTTCTTCGATCGAGGGGACTTCAAGTCCCTTCAGCAGCAATTGTTTGGAGGCTGCCTGGGCGAGGGGGGCGGCTGCAAGCAAATCATCGATGAGGCAATCAGCCTCCTTCTCAAAATCTTCCGGGGTGATCACCTGGTTGATCAATCCATAGGCCCGGGCCTGGGGAGCATCAAACAATTTTCCCCGAAGCGCAATTTCCATCACATGTTTCATTGGAAGAGACCGGCTGAGCCGGTGCAATCCTCCAAAGGCAGCAAGACCAATCCGGGGTTCGGGTAATCCAAAACGGGCATGGCTCACGCTGAGGGCAAGATCACAGGCGAGAACGATTTCCAAACCACCCCCGATGGCATCGCCGTTGACCAGGGCCACCACCGGTTTGAAGAGATCAAAACGCTGGGTGAGACCTGCGAATCCGGTTTCAGGAAAATCATCTGTTCCGGCCTCTGCTCTTTCCTTCAAATCGGTTCCAACGCAGAATGCGCGGGAACCAGAGCCGGTGATGGTTGCAACCCTGAGGGAGGCATCCTTGGAAAACCGGTCAAATGCTTCAGCCAAAATGAAGTGACTTTTCCGGTCAAGGGCATTGAGGCAATGTGGACGTTGAACCGTGATCCGCATCAACGGGGCATCGATTTCGATCAGGACAGGATCATTCTCCATCATAATTCAATCTGCTTTCCTTGTTCTGCAGAGTCGAACACCGCCAGGGTGGCTGCCAGGGTTCGGGTGGCATCTTCCGCGGTGATCCTCGGTGGTTCCAGGTTTTGAATCACCCTGCAGAAATGCCGGCATTGGGCGATGTATGCGTCTTCTAAGGGGAGACCTTCGTCATGCTGAATCATGGGATGATGCCAATCCGGCTCACCGTCGGTTTTCCAGAGTCTGAGATTCGGAAATTCGAGGGAGCCTTTGGTTCCGACAAAACGGTAGGCATTCTGGCCTGATTTCGGAAATCCTGGATTCTCTCCGGTGCCATGTTCCCAGGTCCATGGGGAAGGCGTGACATCGGAAAGGAGGAAGGTTCCGAGGACGCCGTTTTCAAGTTCCATCACCAGTGCAGCCGTTTCTTCCTTGGGATGATTCCGCACCTCTCCGCTGACTTTTGCACTCAGGCTTTTGACTTCCCCGCAGAGATATCTCAGGGTATCGATTTCATGGATGAGGTTGATCAAAACCGGTCCGGAACTGCGGAGTTTACGCCATTCGGGTTCGTAATAGGCATCGGCTTTACGGGTGGTCCACATGCCCTGAACCGCAATCAGTTGTCCAAGGGCACCGTTGTTCAGTAACTGCTTCGTTTTGTGAAGGATGCCGTAGTGCCTTCGGTGATGCCCGACCAACACCTGTTTCCTGGTCGCTGAGGCTTTTTCAATGATTTGTCTGGCTTCCTCCAGTGATGCGGTGATCGGTTTTTCTACCAGGACATGGGCTCCTGCATCCAGGGATTGCAGCACCGGTTCCAGGTGAACCTCGGTGGGAGTGCAGACGATGACTCCATCCGGTGCTATTTCCTTGAGCATCGAATCGGTGGTTTCAAAGAAGGGCACCGACCATTCTCTGGCAAGCCCGGAAACTCCGGGAACCGTATCGACCAGGGCGGCCAGTTCGGCTTCCTCAACGTCACGCATCGCTTTCAGGTGACGCTTCCCGATCATTCCCACCCCGATCAGGGCCAATCGTGTCTTATCCATTTTGGTCGTCCATGAAGATCGAAGCGTCCATGGTTTTCAAGTTTTCCGGAATGAGGGGCAGAAAATCCATCTGGTCCAGAATGTCTTTCTGCAGATCAATGCCCGGGGCGATTTCCAACAATTCCAGTTCCTTTTCCTGAAGCCGGAACACCGCACGTTCCGTGACGTAAAGCACCTGCTGATTCTGAAAACGGGCCTGTTTTCCTGAAAAAGTGATCTGGTCCACCTTCTCCACGAATTTCCTGATTTGTCCTGGACGGGTGATGGAAAGCTGTCCATGGCCGGTTTCGAACTTTGCACCCTTGGCATCGAAGGTCCCACAGAACACCACCTTACGCGCGTTTTGGGCAATGTCGATGAATCCGCCGGGACCAACGGTGACCCCATCGAGTTTGGAGACATTGACATTCCCCTCCTGGTCAATCTGACCGAATCCGAGGAATGCCGTATCCAAACCTCCTCCGGAATAGAAGTCGAATTGCGAAGGTGCATCGATCATACAGCTGGGATTTCTGGCATAGCCGAACAGGGTGCCTGTCAGCAGTTTCCCCCCGTAGGTCCCGTGCTCAATCGTTTGGTAATAGCGTTCGTCAGTTCCTTCTGCCGCCAGCATCGAAGCAATCTGATCCGGGATGCCGAATCCGAAGTTGATCACGTCTCCCTCACGGAGTTCGGTTTTTGCTCTTCGGGCAATGGCCAGCCTGAGCGAAAAATCCGGAGCTTCGAGACTCAGTTGGTCATCCCTCTGTTCTCCTGAAATCGAAGGATCGTAAACGATCTCATAGCTTTGGCGCTGATCCGGATCGACCACCACCACATCCACAATGGCAGAAGGAATCCGGACGGATCGTGCGGACAATTTCCCCCTGGGAACTTTCCGTCGAACCTGGAAAATCACCTTGCCTCCGGAATTGTGTGCCGCAGCCGCCATTGCATAGATGTCCAGGTTGGCAGGCTCTTCCTCCAGGCTGATGTTTCCGTCTTCGTCTGCAGTGGAGCCTTTGAGCAGAGCAACATCCACCGGCAGGGGGAGGTATCTCAGGTATTGCTGGCCATCGATGGTGATGCGTTCCACCAGGGGATCCTGGGCNGCTTCATTCATTCTNCCTCCATCCTTCTGAGGATCGACGAAGGTTCCAAGCCCGACATGGGTGATCAGACCGGGGCGCTTGACCGCGACTTCACGCATCAACTGCATGATCACTCCTCCAGGCAGCACATAGGCTTCGATTTTGTTTTCCCTGGCAAGCTGCTGCATTCGTGGGGACCACACCCAGTGCCCACCAATCACTCTGCGAACCATTCCTTCGTGGGCAAAGCGGTTCATCCCCCGTGATTCACGATCCCCGATCCCCAGGGCATGGATACAGGTCAGTCCCTCTGGTTTTCCTGTCTCCAGGAAACGGCGTTCCATACTTTCATGGAGCAGTGAGGCTTCCACAAGGCCGCCTCCCCCACCGATCAAACCAACGGTAGCCCGGTCTGGGACCAAACGGCAGGCTTCTTCTGCGTTAATAAACTGAACGGGCATGGACAGGATTAGGAGTTCAGTGGAATCTGATAAAGTGAGGAATTGCCGCCGGATAGGTTTTTGGCAATCACGGTACGGTGGATTTCCGAGGTGCCGTCATAGATCCTGTAAATACGGGAGTCGCGGTAATAACGTTCCATCGGCAGGTCCTTGCAGTAGCCCAATCCTCCGAGAATCTGGACTCCCCGGTCGACGACTCGTCCCAGCATTTCGGAGGCCTGAACCTTGGCCATGGAGATCCTGGCTTTCACATCCTGTCCCTGGTCTGCTTCCCAGGCGGTCTGCAGGACGGTCAGGCGGGCCGCGTTGATCTCCATCGCGCTATCCGCAAGCATTTGCTGGATCAACTGAAACTGATCCAGGGTTTGGTTGAATTGGGATCGTTGAGAAGCATAGTCGATGGAAAGCTTTTGAACCCGGGTTGCTTTTCCAACAGCACGGGCACAGACCTGAGCAAGACGGATCCTCCCCAAGGTTTCCAGCGCGAGTTTCAAACCACGGCCTTCCTCTCCAAGCAGATGCTCGGGACCGACCTGGACATCATCAAAAAACAACTCGACATGACTTGTTCCCCTGAGGCCCATCATCGGTTGGTCGCGACCGACGGTGACTCCGGGAGAATTTTTGTCAATAATGAAAGTTGAAATTCCGCGGTGTTTCTTTTCCGGATCGGTCACCGCCGTGATGACGAAAAAATCGGAGAAAGCCCCGTCCGAAATAAAGTGTTTTTTCCCGTTAATCTGCCAACCGTTTGATTTTTTTCTGGCCAGGGTCCGAATTGCCGCTGCATCGGAACCCGCTTCGGGTTCGGTGAAGGCGACGGAGAAGACACGTTCTCCGCGAACAGAGGGAAGAAGCCAGCGTTCAATTTGCTCCGGGGTGCCCTGGAAAAGGATGTCATATACGTTTCCGAAGGCCCGGCGGACAAGGATATCAGTGGTGTGGCCGAACTGTTCCTCGGCCAAAATCCAGTCCAGGGTGTTCAGACCTGTGCCCCCGAAAGTTTCGGGGACATTCATTGCGAAGAGCCCGAGTTCCAGGGATTTGTTCTTGATTTCCTCGGCCAGATCCGGATCCAGCATGCCGCTTCGTTCGACTTCCTCTTCCAACGGCTCCAGTTCCTTGCTGATGAATTGCTGTACGGTTTCCACCAGCATCTTTTGTTCATGGGAGAGGGAAAAATCCATCAGTAATACCCTTTGCTTCCTCCGCCGTCGACGGAGATCCCGGTTCCGTGAATATGCCTTGCCTGCGGTGAACAGAGGAAGGCCACGAGTTCTGCAACGTCTTCGGGTTCCCCCAGGCGTCTCAATCCTTCGGCAGCGACAGCGTTTTCCTGAACCTGTTCCCTGCTCAGATTCTGCTGAGCGGCGCGGGTTTCGAAAGTTTCCTTGAGTCGCTCGGTGACGGTCATGCCGGGATGGATCCAGTTGACATTGACATCATCCTTCAGTCCCTGGTTGGCCAGGGCTTTGGTAAAATTTGCCAAAGCGGCATTGACGGATCCCCCGACCATAAAATCACTGGAAGGAGTTCTTGCAAATCCTCCAACGATGTTGATCACAGTTCCTTTGCTTTGTTTCAGGTGAGGCCAGAGAAAACGGGAGAGCCTGACCGCAGCGTGGAATTTCAGGGCAAATCCGTCCAGCATCTCTTCATCGGGCTGATCCGGAAACAATCCTCCTTTGGTTGCGCCAGCCGAATTGATAAGCATATCGCACTGCCCGAATTCTTTCATCATGCTATCGGCGGTCTTCCTGCAACCCTCAAGTTCTCTCAGGTCCGAGGCATAGAAGCCTACCCTTGCCTGGGTTTGTTCGCGGATGTTTTTTGCAGCTTGTTCCAGGCGTCCGCTATCTGAGGCTGCCAAAAACACATTTGCACCCTGTTGCGCCAGTTTGATTGCACAGGCGAGTCCGATCCCCCTCGATCCTCCTGTGACCAGCGCGTTCTTTCTTTCCAGATTTGAATTCATACCATGTTTATGTTTCTTGCTTCAATTCCCTTGACCAGTCCATGAAGGACCTGGAGGGTGGGAGTCGGTACCTGGTTTTCCAGCCCTCTTTGAATGACACTGCCGTAAATGAAATCGACTTCGGTTGTTCTTCCATTTAGCAGATCGACACAGAGCGAGGATTTATTATCCCCGGTTCCTCCAGGCTGGGAGATCATTTCAATTCCCTTAACCACGGAACTGCGGTCCAATTCAACTCCACAGCTTTGGGCGACGTTGAATGCTTCTTCCATTGCTTTGAGGCTGACGGTTTTCAATTCGGGAATCGCATTGACCGAGGCGCTGCTGAGATCGGTCAGTCCGGAAAGAGCACTCAGGGAAATATTCCCCAGAAGTTTTTTCCAGATGTCATGGACGATATCTTCTGAAACATGGGTTTCCAACCCGGCTTGGCTCAATCGATCGGCAATGGTTCGGGCTCGTTCAGAAATCCCACCCCTCATCTCGCCGATGTGGGAAGGAACTCTTGAAAAATCACGGATCTTCCCCGGTCCCAGAAGAACGCCTGCCATGGCGGTCAGACCGCCCATCACAAAGTCTTCTCCGAGTTCTTCGGCCATCACTTCCTCGTTGCCCAATCCATTCTGGAAACTGATGCAAACACTTTCTTGAGTGATAAGAGGTTTGACCGCTTTTGAGGCTTGGCGGGTACCATGTGACTTGCACTGAAAAATAATGATTTCTGCCGATTCAAGTTCAGAAAGGGTTGAAATTGCTGCAATGGGAATGGTTCGGTCGCCTCCATAACCCTCGATTTTCAAGCCCGCCTGCTGAATCGCCCTGATATGTTCGGTATTGGTGTCATAGAGCACCACCTTCAGTCCGTTTTCATGGAGAATCGAACCAAACAAGGCTCCCATGCCTCCAGCACCCACGATCAGGATTTCAGGTTGGTTCATTATTTTGGATCAGGAAAATTGAAGTTCAATCCGACCAAGAACTCCGAAATCAGCGGAGACCTTGGATCCCTTGCTGAAAGGCTGGGGCACGGTGGCTGCCCCGGTGGAGATGAAATTTCCTGCATTCAGGGAGATGCCTCGTTCTCCCAAATGATTGATCAGATCAGCGAGTGCTTCGATGGGAATGCATCTCATCTCCCCGAGAAAGTTGTCTGCGGAAGGTTGGTCATCCACCCTAAGGTCGATCAGATGGTGCTGAAAGTCGACCGACTGCCAGTCCTGGATCTCTTCACCAAAAACAAAACCGATGCCTCCACCGTTGTCGGCAATGGTCATCAAAGATTTTTGGGACTTGCTGCCCTCCGGAAGTTGATGACGGTTTCCAATCAATTCCACGGCTGGATGAAACACAACCTTTTCCTTCAGTTCTTGGGCGTTCCAGGGAGTTTCCCGGAGAGGAATATCTTCCAAAAGCCTGAAGGCAAATTCGGTTTCTGCACGAGCATCCATGAAACGTGAAATGGGCAGGTTTTGTTTGGCTCCCAAAAAAGTCACACTTTCAAAAATCCTTCCCGGGATCACGTCGTCATGCCCATCCAGTTCCCGCATTTTGGCACTGGTGGCTCCGACCTTCCAACCACTGACCGAGTCTCCAATCACCTCTGCCATTTGGTCCTGGACGAAATAAGCTTCGCTTCGGGAAATGGGAATTTCATCCAGGCCGGGTGTTGGGATCTGATTGCATTGAAGCCATGCATTTCCCAATTTTAACGCAAGATTTTTTAACTTTTCTGGATTGCTTAAGGCGTTCACCATCGAGTCAGAAAGCTGTTTCCAGTTATTTTGATGAAGTTTTGAATGAAAAGCCTGTTGGAGACAGAAGGTATACAATTTCAGGGATTGGTTTTCCATCCAAAATGATGGAATCAAATGGAGGGATTCGAGAACCGGGGAAGTGACAGAGGTTCTCCTTCTTGATCGCCATCAGTTTCCATCCTTTTGAGAATCATGACGAGTCAATCTTTAGGCTCTTGATTTCAGAAACTTTTTGAAATTGCATTTCCAATATTTTCAACCTAGCTTATCCACTCATTCATTAATCCTGATTTATCACAAGGTCCGATTGACTGATATTTACCTGGTACGCCATGGGGAAAGCGAGTGGAACCGTGAAGGCCGGATTCAGGGACAATTTAATTCCCCGTTGACTGAATTTGGCGTTGCCCAGGCTAAGGCCATTAGTTCTTTTTTGTCCGATCACCTTTCTTATGATCAGATTCAGATCTACTCCAGCCCCCTCGGCAGAGCACAACAGACCGCAGAGATTATTGCAGAGGGTATCAATCAATCTGTGGAATCAATCATCATCGAACCCAGATTGAATGATTTCAATCTTGGAGAGATTGCCGGGACCTACGGGTGGGATAAAGTCGCTGAATTATATCCGGAACTGGCCAGTTTACGGCTCAACAATCCCATGCACTTCCATCCTCCCGGTGGAGAAAGCGGTGCCGATTTTAAAGCGCGGCTCATGGAATTCATGGATGAGATCGCAGACCATGAAACTCCCAAACTGCTGGTCAGTCACGGTATCGTCAATAAATTCATCAGGGGGATTCGCAAGAATCTTTCCGGAAAACAAATGATCGAACTCGGAGAGTCACAGGATACGATTTACCATTTGAACAACACACAGGATCAGGAAATCAAAGTCCCGGATTGGCTTGAATTGATTCCCAATTAGACCGCTCCTTTCATAACTGTTATTCTTCATTTTTATGAAGTCTGTTTGAATTTCTTATTCTTAAAATCCTGCAAGAGGATGATTTCCAGGTTTTCAGCCTGAGCAAACACAACCCTTTTTTAAACCATGCAGCAAACCGTCCGGGTCGAGTTGGGATCTAGAAGCTATGACATCGTCATAGGGCCCGACCTGCTTCAAGATTCCAGGAAACAGCTTGAGCCCATCATTTCAGGAAAACGGGTCGCAGTGGTCAGTGACGCCAAGGTGTCTGAGAAGTATCTGGACCTATTGAAAACCACCCTGGATCCGATTACTTCGCGTTGGGATTTGTATCCTATCCAGGAGGGCGAGGACGCCAAATCATTTTCATGTCTCGAGGACTTGCTGGACCGGATGCTGGCAGACGGGATCGATCGCCAATGTACGGTGGTTGCTTTCGGAGGCGGCGTGGTGGGGGATGTTGCAGGTTTTGCTGCTGCCCTGCTGATGCGCGGTATTGAATTGATTCAAATCCCGACGACCCTGATGTCGCAGGTGGACAGTTCCGTCGGAGGAAAAAATGCCATCAATACCCGTCTGGGGAAAAACCTAGTGGGGAGTTTCCTTCAGCCCAGAATTGTCCTGAATGATGTTTCCGTTCTGTCGAGCCTGCCCCTGGAGGAAATGAAATCAGGCTATGGGGAGATCATCAAATACGGTGTTCTTCGTGGCAACCGGGAGTTTGAATGGCTCGAACAAAATCATTCCGCAATCATGAATCAGAAAAGTGAGGAATTGGTGGAAGTGATCCGGATGGGCTGCGAGACCAAGGCCATGATTGTCAGCGAAGATGAACTCGACAAGGGGAAAAGGGCACTGGTGAATCTGGGACATACCTTTGCTCATGCCTTTGAAACCTTTGCAGGATTCGGAAAATTTCAGCATGGGCTGTCCGTCGGTTTGGGAGTGATTGCGGCATGCCGGCTTTCCGAAAAAGCTGGGT
>LNZD02000047.1:0-7112 GCA_001469005.2 SAR324 cluster bacterium lautmerah10 | reverse complement strand
GTCTCAGCAGAAGGGTTGAAGAACATGCTTCGGATGCAGGGATGCCTGTCCCACTTCAGGATCTGGATGGAGGGATCACCTGGATCAAGGAGGAACTTTATCAGAAGATGATGCATGATAAAAAGACGGTGAACGGAAGCATCAACTTTGTGCTTCTCAAGGGTCTTGGGGAACCATTTGTCTGCAATACCATCGAAAAGGAAATGGTGTTGGAGACCCTTTCGGAATTCGGTGCCAAGTAATTCATCAATTTAATGTTCAGCCTTTCGGTATTCTGTGAATAAACATGTCGCCCTGATCGCAGGGATAACCGGGGCAGTGGGATCAGCACTTGCCAGGGAACTGAGTTCCAGAGACGAATGGATTGTTTTTGGCCTTTCGAGGAATCCCCCTTCGGCACCCATCAACGGTGTCGAATACCGACAGATTGATCTGAATGATTGGGATGGCTCCCGGAAAGCTCTGGCTGAGATTAACGAGGTCACCCACCTTTTCTACTGCGGAAGAGCAACCCATGCGGAACAGGTTCTGGAAAATGCAGATGATAACCTGAGGCTGCTTGATCATCTGGTCACAGGAGTTGAAGCTTCAGCGAAAAACCTGGAGCACGTCCACCTGGTCCAGGGAGGAAAATATTACGGAGTGCATGTCGGGCCTTTTCCAACTCCTGCTCAGGAAGAGGATGCCCGTGCCCCGATTCCCAACTTCAACTACGACCAGCAGGATTTTCTTTTGCAAAGGTCGGAAGAGAGTAACTGGTCCTGGTCGGCTTCAAGACCAAACACCCTGCTTCATTATTCTCCGGAAATCCCACGCAACATCGTCAGTACCCTGGGAGCCTACGCGGCCATTTGCCGTGAACTGGGGGCGGCACTTGATTTCCCGGGAAATGCAGGCGCGTTCGAAAGTATCACGCAAATGACCACCATCGAACTTCTGGCAAAGGGGATTGCCTGGATGGTGACCAAATCCTCCTGCCAAAATCAGGCATTCAATCTGACCAATACCGATGTTTTCCGCTGGAAACATCTCTGGCCCCAAATTGCAGAATGCTTTAGCATGCCTTCAGGCTCGGTCAGGCCCTTGAAACTGGCAGAGGTGATGTCGGAAAGAGACGATCTTTGGAATTCCATTGCCAAAAAATGCAGGCTGAAATCGAATGATCTCAAGCAGGTGGCTAACTGGGGTTTTGCTGATGCGACCCTGGAACGCTATTGGGATGAAATCCTCTCGCACAACAAATGCCGAAGGCTCGGATTTGAGGAATGGGATGAAAGCGAAGCCCGGTTCATCCACCTTTTAAAACAGTATCAGGAAGCTGCCATCCTTCCGAAATGATCTTCAAAGAGGCAATTCCTCGATTTGAAAATGAACCCAGCGATTGAATTCAAAATATGAAGCAGGATTTTCCATTGAACGGGGTCATCGGGATCATTGCCAATCATCCCAATGAATTGGATTTGGCCCTTGAGTCGGGCTTGCAGTGTGTAGAAGTCCGTGCGGACCTCCTTCTGGATGCTGGTATTTCCTTGAATCAGATTTTGAAATTGATCCAGGATGCTCAATCGAAGGGTCTTGCCTCCCTCATGACCCTGAGACATCCGAGCCATGGGGGAACCTTTTCAGGAACCGAGGATGAAAGGGTTCAGATCAATCAGAAAGCCCTGGAGGCCGGAGCGGATCTGATCGATCTCGAATGGGCCTCGGACGCATCAGAAGCCATGGTTCAAAAGCAGGCTCCGATGGTGATTTCCCACCATGATTTTGAGAGATGAACTGACCGGGAAAATGGAGGCTTTGGTTCCCCGTGCAATCAAAGTGGTCCCGACCGCAAAATCCCTGTCCCATTCCTTTCAGATGCTGAACTGGGTGAGTGATGCGAAACCTGAGATTTCGAGGATTGGCTTCGCAATGGGAGTCTATGGTACATCGAGCAGGATTCTGACTACCGTGTTTGGAGCCCCGATCACCTATGCGAGTTTTGGTGCAGCAGTCGCACCCGGTCAGCTTTCCATGAATGAACTCCAGGAGCTGTTTAAAATCCAGGACCTGAACCGTGAAGCTCAAATCTATGCCTATGCAGGCAAAGAGGCCAATGGTTCACCCCAGCTCGAATCGATGAACCGCAAATTGAAAATGCAGAATCACAATGCGGTATGCGTTCCGTTGGAAACTGATGATTTGGATGAATTGATGGCTATCACCGAAAAGATTTCCTTTGCTGGAATTCAATTGGCGTCTCCGTTGAAAGAGCTCTACGAAAAGCAACTGGCTCAATCAAAACCCCTTCCAACTCACTCCCTATTTCAGGATTTCTGAATAACCACCAGGGTGAAATGATGTTGTTGGGATGAAATCAGGGAGTTCAGGAAAGATTCCTGAGTGGGATTTTTGCTGAAGAATCAGATCAAAAAAACAAAATTAAACGACAGCTTCAGCTTCGGTTTCCTGTTTTTTGGTTTGAATCGATTTTGGAGGGAGGGGCTTCAGGATGGAGGACATTTCAGGAGAAAGTTTCCGGAAACTGCAGCTGGAAATGATAGGATTCAGTAAGGGTTCTTTGTCATCCTCGGGTGAATCCTTTTTTTCAAAAATTACCGGATTCACAATAGATGGATTCGGGTTTTCCGCAAAGGACGGACGGAGGTTTACTTCCGGGATGACAGGGTTTTCAGGAAGTGGGTTCATGATGGAAGGATCCTCTTGAATTGCATCGTTGAATGTCATTTCGGTCATTTCCTTCATCAATTTAAATTCCCCGTTCATTTCTGAAGTGGAATTGCCACTAGCACTGGGGGTCTCCTTCTCAAACTTTCCAATCCAAAACACAACCCAGGTAATGACTGCCAAGGAACAGAGCAAAATTCCCAGGGAAATGAATCCTCCGTCCAAATTGACCGGTATTTGATTCAGCCATTCCATTCAGAAGTACTCGATTATGGAATTAGGATTTTTTAGTTTTAGTAAAAATACTTCCTAGCAATAGCTGCAAAATATACTCCAAAAATGTTTGGCAGATTATTTTTCTAGAAAGAATCATGAACTGTCCTGAATATTCACTGGAGAGAGGATTTTCATTGTGAGGATTGTGAGTTGAAGTGATGAGGGTGGAAGTTGGGAGCAAACAGGGTTTCTACTGGCCTGCACTGTGCATTCCGAATCAAATGCAGTTTACACTCAAGCTGCAGATGATTGAATTTCAACCGGGTAAAGGATGAGTCAGATCAGATTTTTAAACATCATGTTAGTCATGCTTGGCTCTCTTCTTTTGGGAGGTTGTGGCTGGTCGCTGCTGATGAGTGCGGAAGAACGTGCTGCCGCAGCATTCCAGAGTGGGACGGATGCTTATGAGTCTGGAGAATTCAGCCAGGCGATTGGGTTTTTCCGGCAGGTCCCTCCCGAGTCAGCACTTTACAATCAAGCGGTTCAGATGACCCTGAAGATCCCCTTCCAGAAGGGGCTACAGGCATTTGAAATGCAGGATTATGATCGAGCCGTCCGGGAATTCCGCAAAATTGACAAGACCTCCCCGGATTACGAGAAGGCCCAGCGTTTTCTCAAGTTTGCGATTCTTGCCCAGCAACAGGAACGATTCCAGGACCTCGAGGGAGAGGAACGCATCAAAGCCTTGGGGATCATGTCAGAAATGGCTGTGGAAATAAGAGACCCTGAAGTTCTGAGCGGTACTCTGGAATTAGTGTCTGCCGAACTTTCTCAGTCCTCATCGGCTTCAGAATCGGAAGAACTGATGAATATGATGGGGAACATGATTTCCGTCACTGAGGACCCTCTGGTGAGGAAAAACGCCCTCGATCAAATTCTTGGTGATTTCAAAAAGCTGCACCGGAACAGAGACCTCCGACCGCAGATGTTTCGTCTGATCGCTCAGATCAAAGTCGGAATGCCCTAGGTGTTTTCTGCTTCATCCAGGGTGAAGTTTTGCTGGGGTATGAGTTTGGAGCGTTTCAGCGCCTCCCTCCCAAGCAATGCTGTTTGCAGGCCCATCATCAGCACCAATCCATAAGCGTAATATTCCAGGTTCAGGGAGAGCAGCAGGTCATAGCCTCCGTGCAGCAGGGCGGAATACATCCAGCCGCATAGAATCCAGAGCATGGGAATGTAGTAGGCATGGGGTACGTTTTGATGCTCTTTGAGGTGAATCTTGGATTTGGCCACCATCAGGCCCATCGGCACGCTCATGAAGGCATGGGCGGGAAGGGTGATGATTGAACGGGAGATGATGACCGGGACCCCATACTGTTCCAGGTAAAACCAGTTTTCAATGGTGGCAAAACCGAGGGCGATGACTGCCACATAGAGAATCCCGTCAAACGCTTCTTCCAGGTGACGGGAGGAATAAACCAACAAGAGCAGGATCACCAGCTTGGCCAATTCCTCATTCACTCCCACCATCATCCAGAATCCCGCACTGTAGTAGTGGACGGTCTGGTCCAAGATTTCGCTGTAGGGAAATCGCGCACCGGGCCAGAATGCCGTGTATTTTTCAATGGAATGATTCAGGACCAGGGCCAGCAGCCCGCTGAGGAAGCCTCCTGCAAAAAGTAATAGCAGCAACAGCAGCCGGGTTTGTTTGTAACGGTGGGAGTGGTAAAAGACCCAGCCCCAGAGCATTGCCGGTGCCAGAATCAGTCCGGCAGTGGAGAACATGCTTTGTCCTAACTAAGATTGCTTAATGAAGAACTCCATGGCATATTCTAAGTCTCGACGGAAGGATGTCCATTCAGAACTGAATCATTTCCTTCGTTTTTCCTGACATCAATGGAACCTGAACCATGGAACGTGTTCCCTTATCTGTACGCACAGATCACCAGGATTTTGAAGTCCTGGCAGGCAGGATTCAAGAAAGCCGCTATTTCCAGAATATCGACATCAGTCTGCTGAAAGAACTTCTGCGTCAGGGAGAGATCGTCAACTTTAAGGCGGAAGAGCATCTGATCCAGGAGAATGAAGCACGAAAACCGGAAATCTATGTTCTGGTTGAAGGCTCCCTGGCGGTGCTTTCCAAGGGGACCTTTCTGATGAGGCTGGAAAAGGCCGGGGACATGGTCGGGGAAATGTCGATTCTTGATGACCGTGAGAAAAACACAACCAGTGTGGTGACGGAATCGGATTCAACCCTGATTGCATTTCCCAACAGCCTTTTTGAGGTGGAAGCGGGAGCTTCCAGAGTTTCGGTGGCCTACCTGATTTTCACCCATATCCTCAGCGAGAAACTTCGGATCACCTCCGCAAGGGTGATGCTGGAAGGCAACATCCGGGAAGAGGACAATTCCCAGCCTCAACTGGCATTAGTTGAGGGTGATTCTTCCATGAGGCAGCATCTTGAATCATTGATTAAGAAGAATTGGGAAAATGTCGTTCTGGAAACTTATGAGGACCCCCAAACTTTTCTCCGAGAAAAAGAAAATCAATTGATGGACCTGCTCATCATGGACCCCGGGAATTATCAGTCGATGAATGAAATCAGGGATGCCATCCTTGTTGCCAAACAGCAGGCAAGATCCATCATGATTGTCAGCGAGTTTGCCGATGACGCTGAAAACCGGAGGCTTTTGTCCCAATGGGGAGTTTCAGAATTTCTTGCGAAACCGTGTCCTGACTTCGATTTTGAGCACGCCCTCAACCGTCAACGCGTCATCCACTATCGTGAACGGGAATTGAAGCGGGTGGAAGAGGCGGCAGACACCGACCGCTTGACTGGGCTTGCGAATCGAAGGCGGCTTGATGAATTCGTGGAAGCCCTCGTCACCCTCTACCCTGAAGAAAGAGCGCCTTTTTCATTGATCATCACCGATGTTGATAATTTCAAACATTATAATGATACCCACGGTCATCAGATGGGTGATGTGGTTTTGGCGAGGATTGCAGGGATTCTGAAGAAAAGGGTCAGGCGTGGTGACCTCGCCGCTCGTTTTGGAGGTGAGGAATTTGTGGTCATCCTTCCCAAATGCGACAGTGGAAATGCAATGCTGATTGCCGAGCAACTCCGTTCTGCAGTTGAAGAAGAAGACATTCCCTACCAGGAGCAGCAGCCGCTCGGAAATTTGACTGCCACCTTCGGGGTAGCAACTTTTCCGGATGACGCGGATGATGTGGAAGTGCTTTTGAAAAAAGCCGATGACTGCCTCTACCACGGAAAAGAAGCCGGCCGAAATGTAGTCGTTAGTGCCTCCAGCCTCCGCTCATAAATCTGGAAAAATTTTACTTGTTTTCCTAAAAAATTGGCTATATATTATTGTGTTTTGTTAATGAATTGAAAAAACGCTAATAGGCCTTTTGGTATGAGAACGGTTTTCCCCAGAAAAGAAGATTTTATTGATGGCACCAGGCCACGCGAATGGTGGGTGGTGGATGCCGAAGGGCAGACATTGGGACGTCTTGCAACACGAATCGCCAATGTCCTGCGTGGCAAGCATAAACCGATTCATTCCTACCACGTCGATACCGGAGATTTTGTGGTGGTGCTCAATGCAGGAAAAATTCGGGTGAGCGGTAACAAGGAACGTGAAAAAATGTACCATCACCATACGGGTTATCCCGGTGGAATCAAATCAGCACGATTCTCTGAACTGCGTGAGAAAAAACCGGAACAACTGGTCTATAACGCGGTCAAGGGGATGATGGCAAAAAACGCACTCAACCGTCATGCGCTGAACCGATTGAAAATTTACAATACTTCGGAACATCCACACGAAGCCCAAAAACCGAAACAGCTTTCTCTCTGAAATGAATACTCCCACCATCCAATATTACGGAACCGGCCGTCGTAAATCGTCCGTGGCCCGGGTTTTCGTCAGGCCCGGCACAGGAAACATCCTCGTCAACAAAAAATCCCTGGATGATTATTTCGGCAGGGAAACACTCAAGATGATCGTACGGCAGCCTTTGGAGATCATTGAAAGCGGCAACCAGTTTGACATCTTTATCAATGTCAGCGGTGGCGGTCTTTCCGGACAGGCCGGCGCGATCCGCCATGGACTTTCGAGAGCCCTGGTGGTGGCCGTTGAAGATTCCCGTAGTCCGCTAAAAAAAGCGGGTATGCTTACCCGTGATGCACGTGAAGTGGAACGTAAAAAATACGGCAAGCCTGG
>LNZD02000046.1 GCA_001469005.2 SAR324 cluster bacterium lautmerah10 | reverse complement strand
GGTGGACTATCGTCTTGAAGAGGATATGGTAAGATCTTATTTTCGTTTACAAAACAACACGATTTTATTGAAGCATCATGAAAAGTTTATGGAATGACACGGAGGCACAAGCCTTCTCCAACGACCCCCTGGAACTGAGGGTTTACACCAGCAGGCTTTTGGGCGCGAACCCGGACCTGGTGCTCCATGGCGGCGGAAACACTTCGGTCAAACTGAATCAGCAGAATTTTTTTGGGGACCCCGAGGAACTGCTTCTGGTCAAAGGCAGCGGATGGGATTTGGCGACCATCGAATCTCCAGGATTTGCCCCGGTCCGTTTGGACACCCTGAAGCGTCTTGCGGAACTGGAGACTCTCAGCGACACCGAAATGGTCCGCCAACAGCGTGCTGCAATGACCGACCCCGGAGCGCCTAATCCTTCCGTGGAAGCCATCCTCCACGCGCTGATTCCCTTCCGATATGTCGATCATACCCATGCCGATGCAGTTTTGGCCGTGACCAACCATCCCGATGGAGAGATATCGGTTCAGGAAATTTATGGAAACCGGGTGATTGTGATTCCCTACGTGATGCCGGGATTTGTCCTTGCCAAAAAGGTGCGGGAACTGACCCAGGGCAAAAACTGGGCAGATTACGAGGGAATGATCCTGATGAATCACGGGATTTTCACCTTTGACGATGACGCCCGGGAATCCTATGAGAAAATGATCCGCCTTGTTACCGAAGCAGAAGACTATGTCCGGCAAAAAGGAGCCCGAGAAGCTTCAAAGACAAAGGTCCGGGAAGATTTGATCAGGCTGGCCGGAATCCGGAAAAAAGTCTCTGACACTGCAGGCAAGGCCATGCTTGCCGTCCCGGATCAAACGGAAGATGCCGGGGGGTTCAGCAGCCGGAAGGATATTTCGGAAATTGCGGTGCGTGGTCCCCTCACCCCGGATCATGTTTTACGAACCAAAAACATCCCGGTGATGCTGGATGAAAATCCTGTAGAAGCGATCGAAACCTTTAAAAATCAATACCTGGATTATTTCAAACGAAATACTGACGGGCAGTTGACCTGCCTCGACCCTGCACCAAGGTGGGCGGTCTGGAAGGAACACGGGACCCTTGCCTTCGGCCGAAGCGTCAAGGAAACCACCATCATTTCGGACATCATCGGGCATACCCGCAAGACCATCCAGCAGGTGGAAGACTGGAGCAGTTGGAAGGCACTTCCTGAGAAGGACCTGTTCGAGGTGGAATACTGGGAACTCGAGCAGGCCAAACTGGGAAAACCCGGGAAGTCTCCAAACTTCCAGGGAAAGATCGCCCTGGTTTCCGGCGCAGCCAGCGGCATCGGCAGGGCCTGCGCAGAAACCCTGCATCAGCAGGGTGCCGCGGTGTTGGGATTGGATCTGAATCCCGAGGTAGAAAAGATCTTCAACAAACCGGGATTGATGGGATTTTGCTGTGATGTGACCGACGATGAGTCGATCCGGCAGGCTGTCAACCTCGTTGTGAGGAATTTTGGTGGTCTGGATGTTCTGGTAAGCAATGCCGGGAATTTTCCTGCAGGACTGACCCTCGAGAAGATGACTGCGGAAACCTGGGACAGCAGCATGAGACTCAACCTTTCCAGCCACCAGCGACTGCTTACCGCAGCCACTCCTTTTTTGCAACAAAGCCTGGACGGTGCGGTGGTTTTCATTGCATCCCGGAATGTTCCTGCTCCCGGTCCCGGAGCATCCGCCTATTCGGTGGCCAAAGCAGGATTGACCCAGCTCGCCCGGGTTGCATCCCTGGAACTAGGTTCCTATGGAGTGCGGGTCAACGTGCTTCATCCGGACTGTGTCTATGACACAGGACTCTGGTCGGACGATGTGCTTCAGGGCCGGGCAGAAAAATACGGGATGAGTGTGGAAGCCTACAAGTCCCGCAACATTCTCAAAAAGGAGGTCACTTCCCGTGAGGTTGCCGAAATGGTTGCAGCGGTGGCAGGACCTGTCTTTTTAAAAACCACCGGCGCCCAGATTCCCATCGATGGCGGCAATGACCGTGTTATTTGAAAGAAGCATTCATGTCTGAAAACGAACTTTGTTTTTTAAGAAGCACGGAACTGGCCGCAAAACTGCGACGGCGAGAGGTCTCTGCGGTTGAAGTCACCGAAGCCCACCTGAAGCAGATCGAACGGGTCAATCCGAAAGTGAATGCCATCGTCACCCTGGCTCCTGAACAGGCCCTGGAGGCGGCGAAAAAAGCCGATGAACGCCTGGTCAAAGGAGAAACTCCAGGGAGGCTGCACGGACTTCCGGTGGCCCATAAGGATCTGGTGGAAACCAAGGGAATCCGCACCACTTATGGATCACCGATTTACAAGGACTTTATTCCGGACTTCGACTGCCTGATCGTGGAACGGATGAAAGCCGCCGGGGCAATCACCCTTGGAAAAACCAATACTCCGGAATTCGGAGCGGGCTCCCAGACCTTCAACCAGGTTTTCGGTGCCACCTGCAATCCCTACAACACCGACCTCACCTGCGGAGGGAGCAGCGGTGGCGCGGCGGTTTCCCTTGCTTGCAGGATGCTTTCACTGGCGGACGGCAGCGATCTCGGAGGATCCTTAAGAAATCCTGCAAATTACAGCAACGTTGTCGGGTTTAGACCTTCGCTGGGAAGGGTTCCAAGCTGGCCTTCCGATGCCCCGTGGAACAGCCTTTCGGTGGAAGGTCCCCTGGCAAGAACGGTGGAAGACGCAGCATTGCTGCTCAGCGTTTTGGCGGGTCCGGACCCAAGGGCTCCGATGAGTGATTCCGAGTCCGGAGATCCATTCGCACAACCGTTGGACCGTGATTTCAGGGGAGTCCGGGTAGCCTGGAGCAGTGATTTTGGCGGACTCCCGGTGGACCGGAGAACCCTGGAAACCCTTGAATCGAACCGAAAGCATTTTGAAGCCCTTGGATGTGTTCTTGAAGATTCCCTGCCGGATTTCTCGGAGGCAGATGACATTTTCAAAACCTGGAGAGCCTGGCTTTATGAAATCATGCACAAGGAGCATCTGGAAAAGCACCGTGACCTGGTCAAAGACACGGTGATCTGGAACACCGAAGCAGGCCAGCAGCTCAGCGGCCCGGATGTCGGTCGGGCAGAAACATTGCGGGTCGCCCTGTTTCACCGAATCCGGGAGTTCATGGAAGACCATGAGTTCCTCTTATTGCCGGTGAGCCAGGTTCCACCCTTTCCCATCGATCAACCTTATGTCAAGGAAATCAACGGGATTGAAATGGAAACCTACCTCGATTGGATGCGTTCCTGTTATTATATCTCTGCCACCGGCCTGCCTGCGATTTCAGTCCCTGCAGGTTTCACTTCCGATGGATTACCGGTGGGGCTTCAAATCGTGGGACGTCCCAGAGACGACCTTGGTGTTCTTCAACTGGCCCATGCCTTTGAAACCCAGACCGGTTACTGGAAACAGATTCCGGAATTGGCAAAACCAGAATAAAACTTTGATGGATGGACCATAATTTCAGCGAATCTCTGATCACCCGGAAAGAAGCTGTTGTATCCTCCAAAGGGATTGTTGCTTCCCAGCACAAACTGGCTTCCCGGGCCGGTGCAAAAGTGCTTGCGGAAGGAGGCAACGCCGTCGACGCCGCGGTTGCCACCGCCTTCACGGTTTCCGTGCTGGAACCCTGGATGAGCGGAATCGGCGGAGGCGGACACATGCTGATCCATGACGCCCCTTCCGGGAAGGTCCATGCGATTGACTTTGGTATGCGGTCCCCCATCGGACTGGACCCCGAGGATTATCCGCTTTCCGGAGAAGGAGTGGCCTCGGACCTCTTCCCCTGGCCCAGGGTTGTGGAGGATCGCAACATCGTCGGTGCAACCTCGATTGCCGTTCCGGGTCAGGTGGACGGAATGCGTGTCGCACTGGAAAACTTCGGCAGCCGTTCCTGGAAAGAGTCCCTTCAACCGGCGATCCAGGCCGCGGAAGCGGGCATGCAGATCGACTGGTACGCCACCCTGCTGATCGGCTCCGCGGCAGCAGAATTGAACCACTATCCCTGCACCCGGGAAACCTATCTGGTCGATGGTCATCCTCCCGCCCCTCCCTGGACAGCAGGAGCGGTTCCGCGAAAACATTTTCCCTACCTCACCAAAACTCTGAAACACCTTGCCGAAGCAGGCCCGCGGGATTTTTATGAGGGGCGTCTGGCTTCAACCCTGGTCGAAGACATCAGCCGATGCGGAGGTATCCTCTCCAGGGAAGATCTTGAAAAGTATCAGGCTAAGCTAGTGGAACCTCTGGTCAGGGAATACCGAAACACGAGGCTTCATGTCCATCCCGAACTGAATGCCGGATCGACCCTACTCAAGGCGTTGAGTCTCCTGAAACAACCCTTGGAAACAGAAAAAGCCGCATCCGCAGAAGCATTCCTTGCCATTGCCGAGGCACTGGATCAGGTTTACCGGGAAAGGCTAGAGACGATGGGGGACGTTCCAGGCGGAAGGAACATGAGTTGTACCACCCACCTCTGCGTCATCGATTCCCAGGGCAGCATGGTCAGCCTGACCCAGACGCTGCTCAGCATTTTTGGAAGCAAACTGGTTCTTCCTCAAACCGGAATCCTGATGAACAACGGACTGATGTGGTTCAACCCCGAACCCGGGCATCCAAATTCCCTCGCACCGGACAAACGATGTCTGGCCAACACCTGTCCTGTGATCGGCCTCAATGATTCAGGGGGGATGGCTCTGGGGGCATCCGGAGGAAGACGGATCATGCCTGCGGTGCTTCAGTTGCTGCATCTGCTGATCGATGGAGAAATGAGCCTGGAAGAGGCTTTTCATCAGCCGCGCATCGACCACAGCGGTGGGGACCAGGTGGTCGTTGACCGACGACTTCAGAAAGAAGTTCTGCAAAAAATCGAAGAAAAATTCTCCTGCATCACCGCAGAAAACGGGGCCTTTCCCCTTTATTTCGCCTGTCCTTCAGCCGTCTTGAAAAACGGCAGCCAACATTACGGCTCGACAGCCATCACCCATCCCTGGGCGGACGCAGTTTCTGAGGATTGAATCTTACCCTGGTTTATCGTTTAAACCAGTCTCTGCAGTACTGGGAGGTCCAGCGTCTTACCTTCAGGCATAGCTCCAGATGAGGATTCTTCTCGAACTCCAGGATCTCATGTTTATCCATCGGCCCGCCCTGGAGTTTCAGGGAATGTACCGAAGCTTCCGAAAGGCAGTTGAAATAATTCGTATCGGTTGCACAGAGGTAACGCTTGGCGGAAACATGGAACTTCACCGACGCCACAACTTCTTCCGGAAAAGTTCCTTCAAGGATAAGGGCTCCAGAGTCCTCATGATAATTGTTCAATCCCTGTTCGAGGGCATCTTCAGCAAATGCTTCACTGTAATGACCTATGTCGTGAAGCAAAGCCCCGGCAATCGCGGAATCGCTCCCGTCTTCGGTTTCTGCCAGTAACGCCGTCTGGAGCATATGCTGCTCCATCGTCACTTCCTCACCGAGATACGAATCCGTTCCTCGCTCGGTGATGATGTTTTCTATTTTGTTGAGGAGATCTTGAGAACCCATGATTCAGGACTCTACCAAACAAACTTTTGGAGGAAGAAAAAATGGTGAAAAGATTTGGGACGGAATGTTCCGCCCCAAAAACGATTTATTTCCGCAGACTGATGATGTAGGCGGCAACATCTTTCATTGCCTTATCGTCTGCCAAAGTCATCGACATCGGACGCATGGTTTGCCCGTTGATGTCTTCAGGATGTGTTCCCCTGATTCCGGCTTTGAAATTCTGCAGTTGGCGAACGACATACCAATCCTGGAGGCCGATCAGGTTTGGTGATTTGAGTGCCTCATTACCTTTACCATCCGCTCCGTGACAGGCGACACAAGTGACATAAAGCCCTTTACCTGCTTCGGCATTCCCATCCAGGGTCGCGGGAGAAACTGCTCCGTTGAGGGTGGTGATGTACGCTGCAATATTGGCAATTGCCTGATCGTCGGCAAGAGTCATCGACATCGGACGCATCTGCATCCCGTAAATATCTTCAGGCTTGGAACCTCGATAACCTGCCTTGAACCCTTTCAACTGGTTGGTCAGATACCATGCTGATTGTCCTGCGATTCTTGGAGAATTGAGAGCCTGGTTTCCTGCTCCGTCGGCTCCATGGCAGGCTATGCAGGTGGTATAAAGCGCGGCTCCCGCTTCGGCTGAACCTCCTGAGGTGGCTGCAGCGACAGTGACTGCCTGCCCTCCGGTATCGGTCGAAGTTGCATCTGCGGTTCCGGATGCGGCTACAGTGGTTGTCATAGCAGGGGCTGCTCCGCTACCGTCAAAACTGGCAACATATGCCGACACGTTATTGATCGCTTCCTGATCTGCAAGTGCCATCGCCATCGGACGCATCTGTTGGCCATAGACATCACGTGGATTTTCTCCGCGATGTCCATTCTTAAATCCCCATAATTGCCTGGCGACGTACCAGTCGGAAAGGCCTGCTATTTTAGGAGCGTTGAGTGCCTGGTTCCCCAACCCTCCGGGGCCGTGGCAGGCAACGCAGGTAGCATAGAGGCTCTGACCCGCCTGTAGATCTCCCTTAATGGTGGTTGCCGGCTTTGGAGAATCCAAACCGCCGATGTAGGAGACCACTTTTCGAATTTCATTATCATTTGCCAGAACCATCGACATGGGACGCATTTGAATGCCGTATACATCCTGAGGGTGGGTCCCACGGATACCATCCTGCCAGTTCTTCAGTTGACGCTCCAGGTACCAGTCGTGCTGGCCGGAAAGCCTGGGGGCACCCAGCCATTGTTTTCCTTCCCCGTTTTCACCATGACAGGCGGTACAGGTCGCATAGAGCGGTTCACTGGTATTGAGGCTCGCTGGCGTTGCCGCAGCCATCATGTCAGACATGGAGGCTTGGCTTTCTGAAGAGGCAACAGCGACAGCACTGGACATCGCCGGAGCTCCTTCCAGGGATGCGATATAAACTGCGAGGTTGTTGATGGCATCTTCATCAAGTGCCATCGCCATCGGACGCATCTGCTGGCCAATGACATCCTGTTTCAGACGACCCCTTGCACCGATTTTAAAATGATTGAGCTGTCTTGCGATGTACCAGTCCTGAAGACCTGCAATTTTTGGTGAATTAAGTGCCTTGTTACCTTTCCCATCAGCTCCGTGACAGGCAGCACAGGTGGCATATGCATTTTTTCCTGCAACCAGATCTCCCTCCATCGTTGCCTTTGGAGTCTCCGACTGGAGGGTTGAAACATATGCCGTGACATCTGCAATATCCTGATCCTTTTTGAGGGTAATGGCGATGGAACGCATCTGCATTCCAGTAATATCGTCAATATGAACTCCTCTAATTCCGTCGCGGTAATTGATCAGTTGCCGCTCAACATACCAGTCCTGTTGACCTGAAATCCTTGGAGCATTGTTGATCTGCTTTCCTTCTCCGTTTGCCCCATGACAGGCAACACAAATTCCGAACAGGGATTTCCCGCGGACCGGATCACCGTCAGCCCAACAGTTTGCGGATAAAAGGCTAAATCCGAACAACAAAATTGATGATTTTAATAACTTCTTCATTCCCGCTCCGGATAGATCAAAATGGTACTTTCAGGATCTGATAATTTCAAAACACCAAAAATTAGCAATTAGCTGGTGAACAGGCAAACGATATTCCAGAAAAAGTTCAGTAAATTTATCAGAATTGATTTTATTAATCTACGTTGGGAAATGGCGTGTAGTTGTTTTTTCAGGAACCATACTGGACGGGAGCCCTGCATTCCAGAAAACGCTGGGAATCGTAACTATAGTTTTGGCTTTTCCGGGCTTCTTTTCTTTCATGGTTGAGAAGTTCCACGCAACGCTCGTAATTTTCCAATTCCGGAGATTTTCCACACCCTGTCAAGCCTGCCGCAAAAAATATCAGCAAGGCTAAATAAAGCAGGGGGAGTTTTCGATAAAAGGGAAGCATGATGTTTTCTTAAATCTCTGTCACTGGTTCGGGAATTTGGATCTTTGAGTCCGATTTCCCTGAAATGGGAGTTAGCCTCTTCACATGATGAATCAATTGTCGTGACAATTCCTCAATATCTTCTTCGGAAGTATTCCATCCCATGCTGATCCTCAGTGACGATTTTGCCTGCTCATGGGAATATCCCATGGCCAGTAATACATGGCTGGCTTCCATCGCTCCTGAAGAACAAGCGGAACCCGAGGAAACTGCAATGCCATCGAGATCAAGGCATATTAACAGGCTTTCAGCACTGATTCCCTGAAATCCGAGGTTGAGGGTGTTCGGCAGACTCTCTTCGGGAGTTCCCAAAACAAAGCAGTGATCCATGTCTTCAAGTGAATCCAACAACTTTTTCCTCAAACCCAGCCAACGGCTTTCCAGTTCAGAACGATTGCTGCAAAACCATTCGAAACACTCTGCGAAAGCACAAGCCATCGCAACATTTTCCGTTCCTGCACGCAGGCTCCGTTCCTGGCCTCCTCCGGTGATCAGTGGAGAAAACGGGGATCCTTCACGGATGTAAAGCAGACCGATCCCTTTTGGACCTCCCAGTTTGTGGGCGGTCAGGGTCGCGTAATTGAGCCCGCTGCTTTCGAGATCCAACTCACACTTCCCCGCATACTGCACACAATCGGAATGAAACGGAACCTGGTGCTCCCTGGCAATCCGAGCCAGTTCCCGGAAGGGCTGGACGGTTCCGGTTTCGTTATTTGCCGCCATGACGGAAATGAAACAGGTTTCGGGTTGAACGGCTGCTTCCATGGAGGCTTCTGGGACCTTCCCCGATTGATCCACCGGAAGGATGCCGAGGCTCAGATTGTTTTTGCGGGTCAGCCATTTCGCGGTTTCAAGCACCGAGGGGTGTTCCACCGAGGAGACCAATAAATGCCCCGGGTCTTCCCTAAAAAGCAACTGCCTGAGCACCATATTGTTTCCCTCACTGCCTCCACTGGTGAAAATCAGCTCGGAGGGTTTGGCCCCCAGCAGTTCCGCAAGACGGTGACGGGATTCTTCCAGCAGGTCCCGGGCCCTTCGGCCGGTTTCGTAGGGGCTGGATGGATTGCCGTATTCCTCCCCAAACAACTCCTTTAAGGTTTCCTTTACCTGAGGAAGGAGTGGAGTGGTGGCGTTATGATCGAGGTAGATCATAGACTCAGAGACATTGTATGTGATAGACTCACTTTATCAGGAAATTTGTAATGCATCACCCACCCTTGAAAACGCTGATAACACTCATCGCTTTTTTGTTTTTGAGTGTTCACGGCAACCAGGTTTTTGCCCAGGGCACCGATTTTTTTAGCACTCCTGAAAAGAAAAAGGTAACACCCCCAAAAAAAGTTTCCAAACCAAAAGCCCTTCCGAAACCGGTTCCCAAGCCAAAGCCTAAACCCAAGCCCAAACCGGTTGTTGCCAAGAAACCTGACCCCAAAAGGTCGATCTCGGACGTGATCTTTCTGCTCGACACCTCGGGGTCGATGGATGCCTTTCTGCCGGAACGTGAACAGAGCAAGCTCAACGCGGCTCAACAGGCTTTGACCTATTTTGCCCAAAACATGCGGGAGGGAACCCGTTTCCAACTCTGGAGTTTCAATGCGCGCCTGAAAAAACATCCTAATTCCCCGGCTGCCGGAAAATCCGGAAATGTGGTCTTCGAACCCATCGGCGGAAAAACTTCAAAGGTTCGCAAACATCTCATCCGTGAGGTGAAAAACCTGGAAACCCGAGGAGGTACGAACCTTTACCAGTCCGTATTTCAGGCCCTCCGATATTTCCGGAGTTCGTCATACCAAGTTCCTCCCAACACCACCCGCAGGAAAATCATTGTGGTGCTGGCGGACGGCCAGGATGACGGACTTTCCCAGGTTAAACTGCCCAACGTTCTTGATGCCCGCCGCAGCAACAAGGATGTCAAGATCCGAACCATCGGTTTCGGCATCACCACCCGGGATCCGCTCTACCAGGTTCTCTGCCAGATGGCTTCCGACAGGAAAAGCTGCACGGTTGCGGGTGATGCGGCATCCCTGAAAAAAATCATTACCTCTTTTTCTGAAGACCGCTGAATTTCTCGATTTTGGCGAAGATCTTCTTTGATTCATTTCTAAGAAGAACTCCTTAGATGAAAGTGTCTGGAGTAAATTTTCCTAAACCAGAAATTTTACTGGGTTTGTCAAAACCCAATTTCCTGGAATGTTAAATTCAAACTAGAAAAAAAATTAGAAATAGGCGGGATCGGCGCGCCTTGAGGAGACGCGCCTGAGAAGACTCAGATGAGGAAGGGAACCAGCAATAGTGCAACCACGTTGAGGATCTTGATCATCGGGTTGACGGCCGGTCCGGCTGTATCCTTGTAGGGATCGCCCACCGTATCCCCGGTCACTGCGGCTTTATGGGCTTCGCTGCCCTTGCCGCCGAGGTTTCCGTCTTCAATGTATTTTTTCGCATTATCCCAGGCTGCCCCTCCGGTCGTCATGGAAAGTGCAACAAAAAGTCCGGTGACGATGCTTCCAATCAACAGGCCGCCCAGGGCGACCTTGCCTAGAAGCAATCCGACCACGATCGGAGCCACCACCGGGAGCAACGCCGGAAGGATCATTTCCTTGAGGGCAAACTTGGTGACAATATCGACAATGCTGCGGTAATCAGGCTTTGCTTTGTATTCCATGATCCCGGGAATTTCTTTGAACTGCCTGCGCACTTCTTCGACCACTGCACCCCCTGCTCGACCCACGGCATTCATCGCCACCGAGGCGAAGAGGTAAGGCAGCAAACCGCCGATGAAGAGACCGATGATGACGTTGACATCACTCAGTTCGAAACTGATGGTTTCACCCGCGCCTTTGATCTTGAATTCATAAACATACGAAGCAAAGAGCACCAGCGCTGCTAGTCCGGCTGAACCGATGGCATAGCCCTTGGTGACGGCTTTGGTCGTGTTTCCAACGGCATCGAGAGGATCGGTGACAGCACGGACCGATTCTTCCATTTCTGCCATTTCCGCGATTCCTCCTGCGTTATCCGTGATCGGACCGTAGGCATCGATGGCGATCACCATCCCCGTCATCGAAAGCATCGACATTGCGGCCATGGCGATTCCGTAAAGTCCGGAAAATTCATAAGCCGCATAAATTCCGACACAGATCGCAATCACCGGTGCCGCCGTAGCCTGCATGCTCACTGCGAGCCCGGCAATGATGTTGGTGGCGTGTCCCGTCTTGGAAGCTTCCGCAACCGATTTAACCGGGTTGAAGATCCCTGTGTAATACTCGGTAATGACCACAATCAGAACCGTCAAAATCAATCCAACCAGGGTAGAAAGGTAGAGGGACATCGAATCAATCCCGGGAATGCCGACCATCATCGCATCGGTGACGAAATAGAACGCGATCCCGGCAAGAATCGCGGATCCGAACATCCCTTTGTAGAGTGCTCCCATGATGTATTCGTTCTGTCCGAGACGAACGAAAAAGATCGCGATCATCGATGCCACGATCGAAACCGCACCCAGAACCAATGGGAATTCAGTCGCAATCGGATGGTCAGGAAAGATCAGGCTTCCCAACAGCATTGCGGCAACCGCGGTCACGGCATAGGTTTCAAAGAGATCCGCGGCCATGCCAGCACAGTCCCCGACATTATCCCCGACGTTGTCTGCAATCACCGCGGGATTCCGAGGGTCATCCTCGGGAATTCCGGCTTCGACTTTACCGACGAGATCAGCTCCCACATCGGCACCTTTGGTGAAGATTCCTCCTCCAAGCCGTGCGAAGATCGAGATCAGACTTCCGCCGAAACCAAGCGCTACCAGTGCGATGACATCGTGGGTGAAGTGGTAAAAGCCCGCGACTGCCGTCAAAGCCAGTCCGGCGACCATCATCCCGGTTACTGCCCCGCCTTTGAATGCCAGGGAAAGTCCTGCAGCAAGTCCTTGTCTTGCAGCTTCAGCGGTTCGGACATTGGCCAGTACCGAAACCCGCATTCCAATGTACCCCGCAATGAAGGATGCTACTGCTCCAACAAGAAAACCAACACCGGTTTTCAAATCGATGCTCAACCAGATGATGACGAAAATCACGATTCCCGTCATGGACATGGTGATTAACTGACGATTCAGATACGCGATTGCACCTTCGCTTATGGCATCCGCAATTTCGCGCATTTTTTCGTTGCCCGCAGGCGCTCCTTTAACAACTCCCGCGAGAATTGCAGCAAAGACCACACCCGCGACGCCGACCAACGCGCTGATCATGGGAAGGTTCTCCATCTTTGACTCCTATAGAATGATGATTAAAAATATTCGGTTTTGATGCCCTGTACCATTTTGGATCATTTCACTCACGGAAATAAATCCTTAGCGTTTTTTGCATCTGGTTTATTCGGCATCTTTGGATACCGGAATAAAGGTTGAGGATTGCCCCACTTCTTCATTTCTCTGGGACAACGCCTCAATACGGTAGGATGGAATGCCCATGCATCCACGAACCTAAGGTATGAAACGTGCGTTCCTGAGGGAAAATGTATGCCTCCTTATGATAAACCAAAAAAACCTAATCTACTAAAATATTAAAAGTCTTCTCGTTTTTCAAGATTTGACTGTAACCCTGAAAAAAAGCATTCGTGAGTTTTACACTAGTCCATCTATCGGATCTTCATTATAACGCCTATCCGCTTCATTGGTCAGAGTGGAATTTCAAACGCGGATTGGGTGCCGCCAATCTGTTTTTAAAACGTGCCAAGCAACATCCGCTTTCCAGAAACCGGAACTTGGTCGAAAAGGTTTCAACCATGGATTGGGATCACTTGGTGATCAGTGGAGACCTGACCCAACTTGGGCTCGAGCAGGAATTTGAAGAGGCCCGCCGGGAACTCGAGCCTTTGCTCCAGGAAAAAGACCGGGTCTCCATCGTTCCCGGAAACCATGACCGTTATGTTCCAGATCCCGAAGGAAAGAATTCCTTTCATCAATATTTTCAAGAATTTTTTGGGGAAGACGAGATTCACCATCGGGACCTGCCTTGCGGATGGAAACTGATTGGCTGGGACAGTTGTCACCCGGCCCCCTGGTACAGTGCGTCCGGAACAGTCAAACAAACCACTCTGGAGCAAAGTGAAACCCTGATCAAAGAGTCGGATCCTGAGACTCCTTTCCTTTTGGTCAACCATTACCCGATCAGTTTCCCAAATTCCTGGAACCCCGATCCCCACCATGAATTGAGCAACCTGGAAGCCGTCAGGGAATGGGTACTGGGACATTCGCAAATCCGTCTCTATCTTCATGGCCACATCCACCGGAACTGGATCCTGAACAGCCCCAGAGGAGATGACACTGAGTTGGTCTCGGTCAATTCAGCAGCTTCCTCACAACTTCTGAAACCCGGACAGCAGTCCTCGTTTCATCAGATTCAGATCGAAGGAAACGAATTCGAAATCAAACCGATCCTTTTAGAGGAATGATGAGATTCGTTTTGTTCCTGCTCCTGATGGGCATGATTCTCATGGAGGGAAAAGAGGTAACTTCCCTGCAGGCCAATGAAATCAAACCTCCCAACAATGAATGTGCCAATGCACTGAATCAGCTATCGGAGTTCAGGGCTGAAGCCGTTTACGGCAGCCCCCTGGAAGACGCCTGGCATCCGGTGGCATTTTACAAACTGATCCATCGAATGCGTCAGTTACAGGTCATCCAACGGGAATTTCGTGACCGGGCAGAAGACTGGATTTTCGAATTTGTAGAATTGAAAGGAGGCAGGACCGTGGCATTTGTCGGAAACAAGATCCATCGGGAATCAGCATGCCGGGGTCCGAATGCCTTTTTTGTGCTGAAGAAAGATTAGGAATGAAGAACACCGAAGTCTTTCCCTCTTCTGGCATCCATCTTCAATAAAGAATCATTTGGGTATTACGGAAATGAGCCATCACCCGTCCGGTGTGTTCGGAGCGGACTTCGGCATCCCAGACCTGTGTCTTTTTACCGATATGGAGAGGTGTTGCCGTCGCAATGATTTCTCCCTCACGGGCACTGGAGAGGAAATTGGTTTTCAGTTCGATGGTGGTCAATCCCTTTGCTTCAGAACTCATGTGGAGGCGGGTCCCCCAGGCACAGACGGTGTCTGCCAGAGTTACCACCAGACCTGCATGTAAATATCCGTTGGGGGCCATCAGCTCCGGCCTGAGCTGAATTTTCCCCACCACCTCCTTTTCATTAATCTTAGTGAATTCCACCCCTGCAAGTTCCGGGAAGAACCCCTGGACTCCTTGATTGCACTCAGATACGGAAATTTGTTTCATGGAATTAAAAGGTTAAAAATGTTCACCAAATCATAACCGAACGTTCCGAAACGCCAGCTTCTGTTTCCTCATGGTTCAGGAACTTGGTTCTGATTCAAATTGACCGGTTTCAGGATTCTTCAATCCGAGGGTTAACACAAAACCAAAAAGCGTAAACGCGATCAGCAGGGCAAAGGCATGATCGTAACTTCGGTAGACATCAAACAAGCGGCCGATAATGACAGGCCCCAAAGTCCCTCCGAGCGCTCCGAAAAACATGACGGTTCCAAATAGAACCCCATGGAATTTTGTTCCAAAATAATGAGCGACCGAAGGCGAGGCAACCACAAAAAAACCACCATGACTGGTTGTGAAGAAAATCATGGTCAGACCCATCAACAACAGGGAGAAACAAAGCCAGAGAGACTTTTGCGGACCGATCCGGTCAAAGAGTGAACCCAGGAGCAGGCGGCCGAGGATGCTGCAGCCTCCGATCGTGGAAAGGACCGTAACGGCAAGAGTAGGGCTCATCCCAAGGTCGATTCCATGGGGAACAATATGATTGATGACCGACATCAGGCAGAAAACATCAGCAAATTTAGCCATGCAGAGATACCAGAAGGAACGGGTTTTTCGTGCCTGGTTGAAATTGAGAGCAATCCTTTTTGAATGATCGGATTGTTCATCCTGATCCTTTCCCGTCAAAGGGACGGTCTGCATCGATTCCGGATCTTTCCGCATCCATTGTGAAGCCAGCAGCATTCCAACCATGACAAAAAGTCCCATCACCAGGCAGGCCATCCTCCAACCATAGTTGATGACGAGAAAGCTGGCGGCCATCGGCCCGATTAACTGCCCCAGTCCCGAACCGGATTTAACGATACCCGTCATCAACCCGCGGAGTCGGATGAACCAACGGTTAATGGTAGAGAGTGTGGCTACATCATGGGATGCCAGTCCGAATCCCCCCATCACCCCGAAAAACAGATAAAGTTCCCATAGGCTGTTCATCTGGGACATCAGCATAAATCCGAGTCCGTAGAGCAACCCGGTTAGGGTTAACACGAGCCTTGGTCCAAAAAGATCGTTCGCCTTCCCAAGAAAAATCCCAAGGGTTCCCATCATCAACATCATCATCGAAGATGCTCCGGCGATAGACGCCCGTGACCAGCCGAACTCGGATTCAAACTCTTTGAATAACACTCCAAAAGAAAACATCAGGGAAAGGTACAGCATCTGGATGATGCTGCTTGCGGCAACAATCTGATAACCGTAAAACCATTTTCTTTCTGAAGGCTGTTTCATGATTGGATGTTGAATTTTCCGAAAACTCGATAAACCCCTTGCTCCGGGGAAAAGGGTGTGCCGAAACGAGATGCCGATCGTATCAGCTTCTTCTTTGGAGATTCTGGATTTCAGTGTGAGTGCTTGACCAGCACATGAGGGATTTCATTCAAGGAATGCACTTCATCAACCCCACCTTTGGATAAAGCCATTTTTGGCATCCCATAGACGACAGAGCTTGCTTCATCCTGGGCGATGTTGAAACTCCCTGCCTCTTTCATTTCAAGCATCCCCTGGGCACCATCGTCTCCCATCCCGGTGAGGATCACCCCGGTCGCATGATGCCTGGCGACCTGAGCCGTTGAGCGGAACAACGCATCCACGGAAGGCCGGTGGCGGCAGACCAATGGTCCGTCGTTGAGTTCGACACAATATCCCTTGTCCTGGTTTTTCAGCAGGAGATGCTGGTCACCCGGTGCAAGATAGGCGGTTCCCGGACGTATTCTTTCTCCGGATTCGGCTTCTTTGACGGTCAACCTGCAATGATGATCAAGCCTTTGTGCGAAACTTTTGGTAAAACTTCCGGGCATGTGTTGGACCATCACAATTCCGGGCATGCTTTCAGGAAGCTGAGTCAAAAGCGTCATCAATGCCTCCGTACCTCCGGTTGAAGCACCGATTGCAATGATCGGTTCAATCGAGTGACTCAAGTGCTTCGGCGGATTTTTCGGAATGATCACATCTGCAGTCAGTTTTTCAGGAGCCTTGAGAAAGATATCCGTATTCTTTTTCAATTTAGCCTGAGCCGCAGCCTTGACCGCATCCACGATCTGGATCGAGATTTCCTCCATTCCTTCCCGGACCGTGGTATCGGGTTTTCCTATCACTTCGACCGCCCCGAGTTCAAGAGCTTTTAAAGCCTCAGGGGCCCCTTTTTGGGTCAGAGAACTGACCATCACCACAGGCCTGGGCTGGGACTTCATCAGCCTCTCCAGGTAATCCAACCCATTCATTCCCGGCATCTGGATGTCCAGGGTGATGACATCCGGATTCAGTTTCCGGATTTGCCTGGTTGCAATCTGCGCATCCGGAGCCGTTCCGACCACCTCAATCATGGAATCCGAAGAAAGGATTTCCGTCATCAATTTCCTCACCAGCGCAGAATCATCGACAATCAGGACCTGGATTGTATTTCCTGAGGCATTCATTTCAGTTCAAAGGTGTCTGGAACACGTTGAATTTGTTTCGTTGAAAATCCCTTCGGTCGGGAAGGTATTCGGAATGTCCCAGCAAGAGGTACCCTCCCGGTTCAAGCAGACTCCGGAACCGGCCGATGATTTGTTCCTGACTCAATGCGGTCATATAAATCAAAAGGTTTCTGCAGAGAATGATGTCAAACAGAGTTTTGACCGGATAGCGCTTATCCATCAAGTTGATGGGACGAAAATGGATGATTTGCTTCAAAATGTCAGCAACAAAATACACATTTTCAGAATCAGAATGATTTTCCTGAAAATAACGTTTCATCCAATCATCCTTCACCGTTTTTAAGGAATCCTCAGGGTAGAGTCCTTTCCGGGCAGTTTCCAATGCCTGGCGATGGACATCGGAAGCTAAAATCTTGATATCCCATTCAGAAAGAGGTTGAAAGATTTCGTGGATCAGGATGGAAAGGCTGTAGGCTTCTTCACCTGTGGAACAACCGCAGCTCCAGATACGGATCTTCCTTTGGTTTTGGGAAGATTTCTTTGCTTTGATTTCAGGAAGGATTTCCTCCTGAAGGTACGTCATCTGGCTGGATTCACGGAAAAATTCTGTTTTCTGAATGGTGAGGATTTCTTCCAAATAGCGCCATTCCGGGTGATCCGGTGAAAAATCAACAAAGTTCAGATAATCCATCAGGTCTTTTCTTCCAGACTCTTTCACCCGCTTCTCAAGCATCTGAAGCAGCCTTTCCTGACGCCGTCGATTGAGATCCATTCCCAACCTTTTTTCGACAATTTGACTCAGCAGGTCCAACTCTTTTGAAGACACATTTCTGGGAGGAACCGTTTTTGGTCCCGGTTGCATTTCACTCAAATACATTCAATATCCGATTCTTCTATTTGGAAATCATAAGGAGTATGAGTGGATCAATGAGCAACTCCCGATCTGGAAGTCCTGCTGACACGATGTTTTGATTGGGTGAAATTCGATTTTCTCAAAGATGCATCATCATTCAAAATCAGGGAGATCATCATCATTATTTTTCGGATCTTTTTTTGACGGATCATTTTTGTAATCCGCCGGTTGTTCCAGGAGTTTCTGAGATTCCTGAGTTTCCAAATCCGGTTTGTAATCAATCTGATCGAGTTTAAAGACCTCAATTGTTTTCACCAGTTCCTGGGCGTGGTCGGACATCAATTTGCTGGTCGTTGCAGATTCATCCACGAGCAGGGAGTTCTGCTGGGTGATTCGGTCCATTTCCGAGACTGCAATGTTCACCTGCCTGATGCCTTCTGCCTGTTCGTTGGATGCCGCTTTGATGTTTTCTATGAGATCGGTCACTTCCGAGACCGCCCCCTGGATTTCACCCAGATTTTCATTGGTCTGGTTATTCAATGATTCAAGGTTGTTTTTCGAATTTTCTTTCAGTGCTTCCAAAGCCTGGTCTGCTTTCTGGATCATTTCCTGGACCACCTCGTTGACCTCGGACATGAGTGAGGTCCCCTGGTTGACCTGGTCCAGACTGTTCTTGATCAAGGTATTGATTTCTTCGGATGCTTCCGCGGAACGGTGCGCCAGTTTTCGGACTTCTGCTGCAACCACGGCAAACCCTTTTCCATGCTCTCCGGCTCGTGCTGCCTCGACCGAAGCATTGAGCGCCAAAAGGTTTGTCTGAAATGCAATGTCATTGATGACGGAAGTGATCCCTGAAATTTTTTCGGAACTTTCTCCAATCCCTTTCATGGCATCCATCATCTGAGTGTTCTTTTCCTCGGCACGGACAAAATACTGACTGTTATTTTCCATCACCTTGTCGATGTCTTCCTGATTGGAATCGATGGTATTGTTCATCAGGTTTTGCATCATCCCTTTACGTTCTTCAACCACGTCTTTCATGTTCTGTGAAATATGGTTGGCATGATTCGCACTTTCCGCATTCTGTTGGACATTCGACGTCATTTCCTCCATCGCAGATGCCGTTTCTTCAAGAGATGAAGACTGTTGCTCCGTGCGGGTGGCGAGATCCATATTCCCCGTTGCCAGTTGATTGGAAGAGGAACTGATGTCTGCAGCACGTTCCTTGACCTTAACCACGATTTCAAAAAGTCTTTTGGTGAAAATATCGATGGCATCGGCAATCTGTCCAATCTCATCACTGCGGTTGAGTTGCAAACTTTTGTTCAACTCCAGTTCACGGACCTGACTGATCATTTTTCTCAATGGACTCGCCAACGAAATTTGAACATAAAAATAGGTCGCAAGGATTGCAAGCAAACAGATGACCGCAGCAATGATGGCAATCATCCAACTCAATGAATTGGGGTATTCGTTGATTTCCGCCTCATCGATTTCTGAGAGAATGGTCCAGTTGACATCGGGGATATCCAAGGGACCGAAGGCACTCAAGACCGGGACTCCGCGGTAGTCCTCGACCACCAAGTTCCCTGTTTCGCCACGGATCGCGCGTTCAGAAGCCTCGGTTTGGACTTTCTGCAAGAGGATGCTGGAATTAAGACTTCTGATTTTACGAATCAGGTCATCCGAAATTTCAGCCTCATTCAACGCAGCGAAATAACCTTCAGGATCTTCAATCAGGAACCGGGAGTCGTTCCTCATCGTTAAATCTTCTGCGACGATGTAGGTTTCTCCAGATTGACCTAGCCCGACGGATTCCCAATTTTTGTCACTGGTCATGGTTTTGTTGATCTGCTCGATCGGGATCTGAAAAATGAGCACTCCGAGGGGTTCGTTATCTTCCACAATCGAGACTGAAAGAAAACTCGCCGGACTTTCGTAGGACGGGAAATACTCGTCAAAGTCGACCATCTTCACCCGTTCCGAATTTCTTATCCCCTGGACTGCCCGGAAAGCCTCCCCAAAGTTGGTATCCGCATAAGGGCCATCCAGCAAAGAAGTTGCGTAATCGAGTTCTTTGAACACGCTGTAGACGATTTCTCCGGTTTCCGGGTCCACCAGAAAAATGTCGTAATATCCGAACCGTTCCAGGAAACTGGAAAAATAGGGGTGGTATGTCTCATGGGCACGGGCATAGTCACTCTGATCCGCCTGGTTGGGACGGTTTAAGAGATGCTTGCTTCCCAGTGGATTGGGATTGTCCCAGATGAAAGAATGTTGAAATCGGATGGCCTGGGGAGTCAGTTGGTTGAAGATGTCATTGATTTTCTCAGATTTTCTTCCGTTTCGGTTCAGGAATTCTTCACCAAAAGGACCATCGTAATAACTTCTCAATTCCCTCGATTTTTGCCTGAGATCCTTGGCTCCCTCAAGGATCGACACTGCTTCCGGATAGGTTTTAAAACTCTCACGAAAATCCTTCATCGCTTCGATGGCAAAACGGGACTGTGCCATCGAAAGAAGCTGTTTTCGATAAGTCGCAAACTGGTTCTGCAACGCTGATTTTTGTATTTCTCTGATAGAAACAAGTTGCTGCATCGCCTTGCTGTTCAGAGCATCCCGAATGGTCGAAATACTCACCAGGCTGATGATGACAATCGAAGTCAGCGTCACCGCAAGAACCAAAAAGAGGATTTTGAAACGGATGGAAGCAGTTCTTTTCATTTTCGCCTTATTGGATGGGAGTGATGGAATGTTGGGTTTTTTCAATGAGTTGGAGGGAAGGATCCTGGTCAAAAAGGGTATCCAGGTTGATCAGGATGAGCATTTCATCCTGCCACTCACAGATTCCTTCCAGAAATTGTCGCTCAATGACCTTTTCTGTTTCCGGAGGAGGTTGAATCCTGTCTTCGGGGAGATGGAGTACATCCAGAACCTTGTCCACCACCAATCCCAGCAACTTGTCTCCAATGTTCAGGGTCATGATCACGGTTCTCTCATGGTAATCCAGTTGTTCATAACCAAATCGTAAACGAAGGTCCATGACCGGGATGATCGATCCTCTCAGATTAATGACTCCTTTGTAGTATTCCGGAAGATTGGGAATGATGGTGATTCTTTCATAGGTGATGAACTCACGAACTTTCCTGATATCCAAAATGTAGGTTTCTTCCGCAATTTTAAAACTGACGTATTGTTTGCCTTCATTCCCGTTGATATCAATCACGTCCGCATTCTCTTGGGGTTTCTGGTCGGTCATGACACCTCCAATGGTTCTTGTCTGTTTTGAAGAGCGATCTTCAGCAGGCCTGGTAAATCGAGGATCAGCGAGACCCCGCCATCACCCAAAATGGTCGCTCCGGCAATTCCTGGAATCTGGAAGAAATTCTCTTCCATACTTTTGATCACAACCTGCTGTTGGTCCAAAATTTTATCCACCAGCAATCCATAACGTTCTCCCGCCTGCTCCACCACCACAACCAGCGGATCAAGATTAGGAGGATCAACCTTCTGGAGGTTGAAAATCCGGGATAGATTCAGTTTGGGCAGATATTCCCCACGGAGTTCGATCACCTCCCCCTGTTTTTGAAGGGTCTTGTGCTGGTGTCCGAGGGGTTTGAGGGTTTCCAGGACAGACAGTAAGGGAATGGTGAAGATCTGGTTTTCTACCTGAACCAGCATCCCTTCGATGATCGCCAGGGTGAGCGGCAATTTAATCTGAAAGGTCGAGCCTTGACCCAATTCACTTTTGATGAAAATCGCCCCACGGAGGGATTCGATGTCCTGACGGACCGCATCCATCCCAACTCCTCTTCCTGAAATGTCGGAAATGCTTTCACTGGTCGAAAAACCCGGGAGAAAGAGCAGTTGAAATGCTTCCTCTTCCGAAAGTTCTGTTTCGTCATCAAGCAACTGTTTGGACCGCGCAATGTCTTTGATTTTTTCCGCATCGATTCCTGCCCCGTCATCCTGAACTTCGATGAAGACATGCCCTTCGCTGTGAAATGCCTTGAGTTCGATTTTTCCTTCAGGAGTTTTACCGTTCTTCACTCTTTCTTCCTGAAGTTCAATGCCGTGGTCCATCGCATTGCGGATCAGGTGCTTTAAGGGACCTCCCAGTTTTTCAGAAACGGTTTTATCCAGTTCCGTCTCTCCCCCGGAAATCTCGAGTTTGATCTTTTTCCCTGATTTGACACTGTAATCCCGGACAATCCTCTGGAGCGGAAGAAATGCACCTTTGATGGGGACCATGCGGATGTTCATCACCTGGTCCTGAAGTTCGCGAACCACGATATCCGAATCGTCGATGATCTGCTGATACCGGTCTCCCAGTTTACGGTTCAGGGTTCTGAATTCCTGTCCAAGCTCTTTCAGCCTCGCCTGGTTGATGACGGTTTCTCCCACCAGGTTCATCAACTTGTCGAGTTTGAAATTCGAAACATGAATCGACCCCCCGCTGTCTTCTTTTTTCTGCACCTGAGGTCTCTCAAGAAAAAACATCAGCACGTTTTCCAGGTCTTCCTCGGACTTCTCCGTGTTGAGCAGGACACTCCAATGGAGGTAGAGTTTTGAGGGATCCAGGATTTCAAGTTGAGGGATCGAATGCACATGTGCGGTGACGATGCATTCCCCCAGTTCATGAAGATCCTTGAGCAACAGCAAAGGATCACCCCCTTCCTGAAGCAGCTCTTCCGGAAAACGCAGTTCGATCAAAAACCGGGAAAATCCGGATTCATTTGATACGGACACTTCACTTTGAACGGTGGGTTCAGGATCCGCTTCAGTTTGGGGTTCTCCAATGTCTGCGGAAGTTCCTGATAATTTTTGGATCTCCTCGAGGCTTGCAGCAACTCCCTGCTGGTCATAACTTTCGATTCCCTCCAGGTCTTTGCAGAAACTTCTGAGGCAATCGATCGAACCCAGGAGGGCCGAGATCAATTCCGGACTGGTCGATTTTTCACCTCCTCTCACGTCTGAGAGAAGGGACTCGACCTGATGGGTGTATTGCTGGAGTTCCTCAAACCCGATCATTCCTGCACCGCCTTTGATCGTATGAAAGCCCCGGAAAGCGGTGTTGACCGCTTCCTGGTTAGACGGGTCGTTCTCGAGGAGAAGCAGGCTTTCCTCGATTTGATCTTCCATGTCCCCCGCTTCTTCGAGGAACAGTTTCAGTGCTTCAGGATCGAACCTGGATGAATCAATCATTACTTCTCAAAATATTGATGGACTCCATCCCAGTTTTCCGGAGGATTGGAGGACGCAAAGGATCTGGCCCGATCCAGATGCATCTCCAGGGCAGCATCTTCCGGAAGCAGGTTCAGGCATTCCTGAAAACCTTCGATGGCCGGATTCCAGTCCTGCTGGATATAAAACTCACGTGAGTTTTCAAACATTTCTGCAACTTTCATTTTGGATTCAAAGGCAGGATCGGAATTCGGGTCCAACACCTCAAAAATCTTCACCGGGTCATGTTTCCCTTTGACCATCACCTGGTCGAGCATCCTCCAATGAAATTCTTCCTGGTCCGCAAGCAGGTTTTTGGTATCTTCGGAAACAAGCATCGGACAACGGTAGTTTTTCGTCAGTGCCTCAAGCCGGGAAGCCAGGTTGACGGCATCTCCCAAAACCGTCGAATCCATTCTGTTTTCCGAACCAACGGTTCCAATCACCACAGGTCCGCTGTGGACTCCAATACCAATTTTAATTTCCTGGTAATCATGTTTTTCCCGGTATTCGTTGTAACGAACCAAAGCCCTCTGCATCTCCAAACCGGAACGGACGGCGTCTCTGGCCTCATCCGAATCCTCCTTTTCAGGATGGTCAAACAAAGCCATGATTGCGTCTCCAATGAATTTGTCGACAAACCCATGGTTGATCCGAATCGGCTCCGACATGAATTTCAGGTAGGAATTGAGGAACTTCATCAACTCATCCGGCGTCATCGTTTCAGAAAGATCGGTAAAAGAACGGATGTCGGAAAAGAGGATGGTGATGATGTCACTCTCGGCATGCCCCAGACTGATGTTCTCGATTCCGGTTTTGGCAATCCGGTCAAGAAATTCACGCGGAACGAATTTTTCAAATACCCGGGTCATGGATGCCACCGCCGCGGTTTCAGCAAGTTCGATCCGGGTCTGTTTCAATTCCTCGTATTGCTGTTTTTGCTTTTCCAGGGAGTCACTGAGTTGCGAATTGAGGCTTAAGGTTTCTTTTTCTGCAAAACGAACCCTGAGCAGGGACTTCACCCTGGCCATCAATTCCGAGGGATTGAAAGGTTTCCCCAAATAGTCCTCGGCCTGCAGTTCCGTCAAACCCCGAACCAATTCTTCGATTTCTCCGTGGGTGGTCAGAAAAAGGACGGGAATATGTTTCCAGGTGGGATCGTTCTTGAAGATGCGGATGAACTCATCCCCGTTCATCCTAGGCATGTTCCGGTCCAACAAAATCAGATCAGGAAGAGAATCCTTCTCGAGCCGAACCACATTTTCCAGGGCAGTCACTCCGTCTTCGGCTTCCAGGATTTCAAACTGATTTTCTTCTTCCGACTCAAGGATTTTCCGGACCTGAAAACGGATGGTCTTCGAATCGTCAATGATCAGGATTTTCGCTTTCACGCCGAACTTTCTTCCTTCAACCAGTTGAGCCCCATCCAGGTCAGCATCGGTTCCATCTCTTCTTTCATTTTCAGTTTCAATCCTGATTTGTGCTTCATCAGATTTTCCCGCACTGCCAAAATGGTTTGGATCCCCATCACTCCGATACCCTCCAGTTCGGTCAGATCCAAAATGACTTCTTCTGGGAAATCCTGTTTGGCAAGAATCAGATCCTTTAAATCCTTAACCCGTTCCTCGTTCAATTCCCCTTTGAATTGAATCAGGTTTCCATTCATTTCTAAATCAGGCATATCGATGAATTTGAACCAAAATTATGTAATCAAGATGTTCTAATAAACTGATTATAAAAAAATATTTTAATTCATTATTTCAGCATTTTAAATTAATTGTTTTTTTAAACAAGTGAAGAATCGGTGTTATGTGGAACAAAAAGGAACTGGTTTTGGAGGTTAAAATAAATCTGAAAAGTTAAAAAAAACGGAGGGAATACATCCAAATTGGACGGGGATTACCAATCCTGTTCGGAATCCTGATTTTCAGAGATGACCCGGTTTTTGATCGGGGGAAGGGATGCAAGGTATTCTGCCATGGCCTTGAGGTCTTCCGGGGGAAGGTGGGAGTAACCGTCATCGATGGCCTCGGCCATCAACCCCTGGACATTGTCGGCATCGGGTTTCATCCCGGTTTCAAGCAACCACTGCAGGTCTTGCTTGCTCCAGGCACCGATCCCGGTTTCCTGATCGGGAGTGATGTTCGGCGCCAATTCGCCTTCCGGACCTTCCCTCGATCCTGCGTAATGCATGGACGCTTTAAGACCTCCCAGGAGGTTCCGTGGGGTGTGGCACTCTCCGCAATGGGCAAGGGCGTTGGAAAGGTAGGCGCCGCGATTCCAGAGTTCTGATTTCGAGGGATCCTTTTCGAAGGAACCCTTTTCCAGAAACATGAGTTTCCAGAAATAAAGCGGAGGTCTTAAGTTGAAAGGAAATGGGACCTCGTGTTCCCTGTTGACTTTCGGGCTGGCAGGAAGACTGAAGAGGTAATCTTTGAGATGAAGCAGATCCGTTTCGGTC
This sequence comes from SAR324 cluster bacterium lautmerah10, assembly GCA_001469005.2. GTDB lineage: Bacteria > SAR324 > SAR324 > SAR324 > NAC60-12 > UBA1014. The sequence goes on along the minus strand of LNZD02000046.1, from coordinate 10,051 downwards.
ATCAATCTGAAGGAAGTGTAGGGAAAAACCGGGAAGTAGTGGCTTCCATCCGGAGCTTCCCCCAGGGTCATGGCCCTGACAAAATCCTCATCGCTCCATCCGCCGATTCCTGCTTCAGGATGAGGGGTGATGTTGCTGCCGTAGAAAATGCCGAACGGGGTTTGGATTCCCCGCCCGCCTGCCATGGATTGCCCACCGTTCGGTTGATCGGTGTGGCATCCGCATCCGCCTGAGGCATAAAAAACCTGCTTACCCCGTTCAGGATTTGGCGTTCTTGCTGAAACCGCCTCAGCCCCGATGAAGAGGCACGATGCCAGCAGAATCCGAGTCAGGTATTTCAGCGTCTTTTGCGGAATTGGTCGTGGCAGTCTTTGCAGGATTTGCCGAGGGGTCGGAGTGCCTGGGAAAATTCCCTCAGTTCTCCTGACTCAGCAATCCGGATCAGATTTTCTGCAGCCTTGGCCATCTCATCTGCAACGGCGATGAAGGCTTCACGTTCGGTCCAGATTTCTGCTTTGGCCCGTGTTTTCCCGGTTCCCGTCCCTTCGGGATAGATGGCAGGGATACTCTTTGCAGATTCATGCAGCGCTTTGGCATGATAGAGCATCTGATCCTTGTAATCCCCGAGACCTCCCTTGACGATGGTGAAAAGGGCCCCGGTATGGCCTCCAACCGCCTTCATGACGTTTTTACGGTAACTGATGATCGCATCTGCGTTTCCCTGGGCAAAGGCCGGCAGGCTGATGCCGAAAAGCACCAATAAGGCAGGGATGAATCTGAACTTGAATTTCATTGGAACCTCATGTTGGGAGTGAAAGATGAACAACAAAATTTTCATCGATTTTCTCAAACCTTCAAACGAATTCTGGGATTTTCGTTTGAACCGCAAAGGAGGAACTTTCACCCTGCTTGCGTCAGAAGTCTTTGCTGATTATGCTGAAGAGCCTTCTGAACTTCCACCAATGACTCAATGTCCGAACTGAAACTGATCTTAAAAAAACTGGACCAGATTTCAAACCGTCTCGATCTTCTGGAAAAGAAAATCGAAACGCCGGATCGGAAAAAATCTCCCCCTGAGACGCCTCCGAACAAGGGTGAGGAGTGGAAAATCAGCCAGGAACTCATGAATCGGGAAAAGGATGATTCGGATTGGGAAGCCAACATCGATGAGTACATCCAAAACTATCAAACCGATGTGGGAAACCTGCAGGGGAGGATTCGACGGCACCAGGATGATGTTCAGGAACTCAGGGGGAAAACGGTGGAACTCTTTAAATTCGGTCACACCTTGAGGGAAAAAATCATCGAGCTCGACCGAAAGGATCTTCAATCCCGGGAAAAACGAACTACTCCCGGGAAAAATGCTACTGCACGACCAGTTCGCTGAAGAGTACTTTCCGGATCGGTTTGGGATCTTCCCATTCAGGTTCTTCAGGAAAGATTTTATTCAACCGAAGGATGATCCGTTCCTTGAGGCGGTCCACCCATCCATCCCTTTCGACCTCTTTCGAATCGGTCTTTTGCAAGACCGCAATCACCGCATCCTTGATCTGGGCGATTCTGATGGTCATGTAGGCTTTCGGAGGCTCACTGCCAAACTTAAGCTGCATCGTGATTTTCGCGTAACGCGGTTCACGTCCGATGGTGGTGGTAAAAGGTTTCAGTTCCAGGTACAGCGGAACTTCGGGTTCGGGGATTTCGATTTCCTCCTCCGGTTCCTGAACTTCCACCACCTGCTCCTGGGCTTCCTCACCCTCCGCGACTTCTTCTTCGGGCATCAGGAAAAAAAACAGTCCTGCCCCGATTCCCAGAAGCAGAACCACCACGACAGCAATGATGATGATCAGTTTGCGTTTGCCTTTCATGAATGCCTTGAACTAGCTATTTTTGTATCCATCCCGGTGCATCTGGACGATGATAACTTCCATGCATCCATTGAACCAGTCCGTTTCTCTGATCGTTCCTGCTCCAGGCGGAAGGAAGAAAAAAACACCATGAGCCCCGTGCGCAGCCCCTGCAACTTTTTGTTTCCTGTTTGATTGTGCCGGATCAAAAAACCAAACCCCAAAGCATTCTGATCACCGGCTGTTCCAGCGGAATCGGGTATTACTGCGCCCATCAACTGCATCAGAGAGGATACCAGGTGATTGCTTCCTGCAGGAAAAAGGAAGATGTACAAAAACTCCAATCGGAAGGCATCGATTGTCTTGAACTGGATCTGGAAGATTCCCAATCGGTCCGGAATGCCTTCGAGGAAGTGATGGAAAAAACGGGTGGAGAACTGGATGCTCTTTTCAACAACGGCGCCTTCGGACAGCCGGGTGCGGTGGAAGACCTTCCACGGGAAGTGCTCCGTAGGCAGTTCGAAACCAATGTCTTCGGCTGGCACGAACTCACCCGCCTGGTTTTGCCCGGCATGATCCAACGTGGAACAGGGCGGATCCTCCAGAACAGTTCGGTGCTGGGATTTGTTTCCTTCAAATACCGTGGAGCTTATGTCGCTTCAAAGTTTGCCCTGGAAGGCTTGACCGATACCTTGAGACTCGAGTTGCATGGAACCGGAGTGCAGGTCTGCCTGATTGAACCGGGACCGATTCTTTCGGAGTTTCGTGCAAACGGTCTCAAAGTGTTTGAAGAAAACATCGACACGGAGGCAAGCCGCCACCGCCGGGAATATGAAAAACAGGTTCAGAGACTGAGAACGGAAGGACCTGCGGCATCCTTCACCCTGGGCCCCGAAGCCGTTTACCAGAGGGTTCTTCATGCCCTGGAAAGCCCGAATCCGAAAATCCGCTATTATGTGACCTTCCCCACCTATCTCATGGCAGGACTCAAAAGAATCCTCCCGCACCGTTGGCTCGATTATTTTTTACGCTCGAATTCCTGATCAAATCCATTACAATTCCGTCTTTCATGTTCAGGAAGGTTGAATCCGATTTTTTTTGAAAACATGTATCTCCGTTTCACTGGAGCATTGAAGAGTGTTGCTGAAGATGTGGACTAAGAAATGGATTATCATCAACCTGATCATCTGGATCGGTGTTCTGGTGAGTTGGTATTGGTATTTTCAAGAAATTGAACTGTTGTAAACCCTGTACAAAACAATCATTTGCCCACGCCCACACAAGAAGACAACGCAACTCAGGAATCGGAAGAAAAACCTCTTTTCAGTTGTTCGGAATGTGAATTGGAATTCACAGGAAGTCCGGAATCCGAGCAGGGGAAACTCCTGGAGAACCTCTATCAAAACGACGCGCTGACCTGTCCCGAATGCGGAGGGATTCAGGTCCGTTGGTTCGATTGATTCCCGGGGCTTCTGAATGGCTTGGAATCAGAGAAGCAACGCCCCTGAGCCCGGGACGGTGATCTGCAGACTGCAGGAACTGGAAGACGGGAAAGGACGTGAATTCACCTTTTCCGAGGATGGCTTCCCGTTCAGCATGTTCATTGTCCGCAAAGCCGAGCTGATCCGGGCCTATGTCAATGAATGTCCTCATACAGGGATACCTTTGAACTGGTCTCCTGATGAATTCACCAGCGAAGACGGAAGCCTGATCATCTGCAGCACCCATGGCGCTTTGTTCGAACTCGATGACGGTTACTGCAGTTTCGGCCCCTGCACCGGGGATCATCTTGAACAGGTGCCTCTGGAAGTCGATGGGGAAGAAGTTAAAATCGGAGGAAGTTCCTGAAAACCGGAAGGGCTTTGTTGACGTTCAACAACCGCAACGGCCTGTAAACACATTCACAAAGGGTCGCTTCCTTTCCTCAAGCCCATCACAGAGCCTCAAACATCCTTCTTCGTAGGAACCCCGATGCGAACAGCCGACATAAAGGATCGTTGCAAGGATCGAAACGATTAAAATGGTCTTATGACTTTTCAGAGGGATAAATCCCATATCAACTCTTTTTCAGCATCTCCAGTGGAGCATTCCGCAAACCAATCCGTATCATCAAAAACTGTTTTGTGTTAAGCATACAACGAATCGGATCATGATCCAAAAAATAGGACAAGGAAAACCTTGGCGCTGGGTGGTCATCTCTGCAGGAGTGGTCTTGGGAGGTTACCTTTTGATCTCCCTGCTTGGAGCGATTCTCGGATTAGCATTTGCGGCAGGAACGCTTTTGGGAGGGGCCTGGCTCTTCCAGCGCATCTGGAATCAGTGGAAAACGCGTCAGATTGATGAGACTTCCAATGCACCCAAAAAAGAGGATCAAAACCTGGAAGCGGAGCTTGCAAACCTGAAAGCGAAGATGAAACCGGATTCTGAAGATTGAAACAATCCTTCAAGAGGTTTCGGAAATCCACTTCTTCACGACCTTCAGGACTTGATCCGGAGTGTCCCTTGCCTTTTCAGCATGATCTTCCCAAGCGCTGATCCTTCGGTGGTATTTTCCTTCAATACCTTTTTCCCCTGATTCAGCATCCTTTTCAGGTTTTTCTGGATCCTTAAGGTTTCCTCTTCCCAAAGTGAGGATTTTTCGGAACCAACCCCTGTTTTTTGGAACGTCCTCCGCAGGCATGATCAGGAATTTTGCAGTTCCATCAGCATCGCATCGGTCAATTCACGGGTTCCAAGGCTGCCTCCAAGGTCCTGGGAACGTCCGCGGAATTCCAGGGTTCGGTACACCGTACTTTCGATGGCATCCGCAGCCTGAATCAACCCAGGGTTTTGATCCCGGTTGCCCAGCCATTGAAGCAGCATCGCCGAGGAGAGGATCAAACCGCAGGGATTGGCCAGGTTTTTTCCCCGCAGGGAGGGAGCAGAGCCATGGGCTGCCTGGGCCATGGCCTTCAGGCTTCCGGCGTTCAATGCGGCCCCCATTCCGAGACTGCCCGCCAGTTCTGCAGTGAGGTCGGAAAGGATATCTCCAAACATGTTCGTGGTCACAATCACATCGAATTCCTCCGGTTCACGGACCAAAAGCGCGGCAACGGCATCGATATGGAAATCGTTGACGGCGACTTCCGGAAAATCCCTGGAAACCTTTTCGCAGCACTCCAGGAAAAGCCCGTAGGTGGTTCGAAGCACGTTCGCTTTGTGGATGAGACTGACTTTTTTCTTTCGGATCATCGCCAACTCGAAGGCGGTTCGGGCGATCCTTTCGCAGGCATTCCGGGTAAAGACTCCCACCGCGAGGGCCGTATCCGGATGAGGCATGAACTCTCCAATTCCCAGATGCATGTTGCGGTCGGCATAAAACCCTTCGGTGTTTTCCCGGACGATGACCAGATCGAAGTTCTTCCTGGAATCCCCCAGCCCCTTGACCGTTCTGGCAGGACGGATGTTAGCATAAAGATCAAAATGCTTGCGGATCGCTCCGCTCGGATTCAGGGACTGCTGAAATGCTTCCGGATACGAGGCCGAGTCATGAGGGCCCATCACCCAGGCATCACATTTTTCCAGTTCATCCAGGGTTTCCCGGGGAAGAGGCGGCTTATTTTGCTCAAGGGCCTGCCAACCCACCGGAAGTTCTATCCATTCCAAGGATCCCTGAAAATGCTTTCCTAGGGATTCATCCAGAATCCGTTTTGTGGATTCACTGATCTCTGGGCCAATCCCGTCCGCAGGCATGATTCCGATACGATAGGTTTTCAACGGAGAGTCCGACAAATGGTTCCTTGGGTTAAATGAGCAAACTCAAATTGGGTTTCTGTTCACGAAGTTTTTAAAATTCAGCAACATCACTGACTTGCCAATGCCAGGTCTTTACAATTGCAGTCATGAGAATCTCCTTTTTTTAAATTAAAATGTCACAACCCGATCCGCTTCTACAACAAGATCCGCCGCTATTTTCGGATTGATGATTTTCGCATTCTTTCCAATCAGATCACTTTCTGAGACACCACGTGCCTCTGCGCAGCCTCCTCATATATAAATGGGAACTTTTTCATTCAAAATGTTTTCCATGAGTTCTTTTAAGGAGGGCATCCCGACTCCTTTGATGCTCTCAATGATCTTGTCCTGAATACAAACAACCGCATCGCCTGCTAAATTGATTTCAGCGGCGTGTCCTCCCTCAACCGCCCCCAAAGCCATGTGAAAGGGCATAGAAGCCCGGGTGGGATCATCCGTTCCATGAGTCCCTAGATAAAGAATTTTCGTCATATGCATTCCTTCTCAATGATGTTGTGCCGTAATGAAAACTTAATGCCTCGACCCGATCCGTCCAAGACTAAAAATTGCTTCCTTTTGGTTAAAAAATTTTTGGTTTTGAACTCAATCGAAAATCGATTGTCTAAAATATCCAACACGGGTTGTTTTGAACAATTTGAAAGGGATTTTAGCCTCTCCCCATGCTTGAGTTAAAATATCAATGGTATCATCAGCCAGTTGGCCATAAATTTCAATTTCGATACTTTCAGCCAATTCCAAGTGTTTTTCAACATACTCTCCTACCGGGGGATTGTTAATGTGAAAAATCAAAGCCTCATCATTTTTATAAATTTCTGTCCAAACGAATTTTAATTCATTGGCAGGATCAGAATCGAAATGATGAAAGAGCATACCTGGTTCAGTTTTTTCAACCGCCTCATCCACAGTAGATGCGATCTTCATATATTCTTCAACTTTACCCGATTTGACCATAACTCTTGCAATTAAAACAAAAGGGGTTTCTTTAATTTCCATACACTCTCCTGAATTTAACCCTGAATTCGCGCATTTCTTAATTTTCATCTTAAAAAAGAAAAATCTACTACTTGGACTGGATCCGTCCAAGGCAAAAATTTTCTGCTTTTTGTTTGGTGGGGAACCAGTGGTAGGCGAGTTTATAGTCGTCTTTTTTCTCGATCACTTCCAAGGCCATTTTTAGATGAGTGGACTTAATTTCTTTGACTCGCCACCCGGCTTTGTTGGCCCTATACCAGATCATCCAGCTTCTGCATCTCGATTAGGTCTGAGTAGACTGCCCCCCCTTCAACATGGTTCTCAAACCCGCCATAAATTATTATAATTTGCGATTTACCAACTAAGGGGGTGCACAAAAACACACTTCTTGTATCTTAAGAACCTGCTACTTCTCTACTCGGTGGGTGATTTAGGTATTTTGAAACTTAAAAGAGATGAATCATGAAACATGGACTCTTTATAGAACAGCGTGAGCACTTTGAAGAAGCTTATTGCTGGTTCGTCAATAGGACTCTGGAAGCAAAATATAATTAAAAACGCAAAAATTATAATTTTTTCTTGACCTGTTAAATTTTATTTTGTTTGATACGTACAGCACGTCTAATTCAATCCCCAAATGTAAAATGCATAAATTAATGTTACCAATCATAGTGATTTTTTTGTCCTCATGTTCTATGCCAGATTTTATGGTCCAAGGACAACTCGACGATTTTGAAAAAGCAATTGAATCCGGAGATGTTGATTGGATTGTAGAACAGCATACAGATGATATAGTTCGGAAAATGCCTGAGGGAGCCCCTGGGGGAGTGACGGTTGTTGGAAAAGATCAGTTCAGAGATTATTGGGAAGATTTTTTCCAATCGGTGAATAACATAGATGTCGAGACAATAGATTTTGTAACTTCAGGATTCCCACCAGATAAACTAGCACTTCATTGGAGATTTAAAGGCACTATAGTAGCACCTTCAAAATATTTTAAATGGAACAATGAATCTACTATTGGTTCGACTATAGAATTTGAAGGAATGGATTTTAACCATGGTAGTGGTTTTAAAACAGCTAAAAACATTGCATTCTGGAATTCCATAGAGATTCTTAATCAAACAGGGTACAAGGTTGTAAGATAGGTTTTTAAAAGTTAAAAAATTAGTTTATCCGGGGTTACTTGCCCCGGTTCCTCTTTTTTCTCTTACAGGGTTCCATAGCTTTCTTCCTAGTTTGAAACGATCATCAGGATTCTTCACGTTCCCGCATGGTCAAATTGTTTTCAAGCACTTCCCACATCCCCATAACGGAAAAAAGATTCTGAGTCCGATGATTTAGTCACCCCTTGAAAGTTTTTAAAAGTTTTGGTGTATTCATTTTGTGCACGTCTTAAATTCTAATTAAGGACAATTATGGTGACATCAACTTGGGTATATACTCCCAAATCAGGAACAATTAATAAGCAAATAGAACTTGCTGAAAAATTTGCTGAGATATGGAAAAAATATGGAGCTAAAGAAGTTAATCTCTATGCATTATCCGGTGCTCAAATGGGTAACCTGGCTTTTACTGCGAGGTTTGAAAATGCTGCCGCTTGGGGTTCTGCTTGGGATGCAGTAAATCAAGATGAGGATTTCAGTGAAATTTACAAATCGCTGGAAGAGTTAGGTTTTAACTGGGTTTCTCACATAACAGCGAGACAACTTATGTAATTCCAGTCAGGGCTGATAAGAAGAAATTCTAATTAGCCCTATACTAAGCCAGAGCGCTGGGAAAGGCTCAATATAGTTCGATTTGTTCAGCCACCATCATTGGTTCCACCTTTTTTCTCCAACACTTCCCTGGCCATCTCAAACGTGCAATAGGAGACAATAAACTCCCCGAAGGTGAAACGGTTGCGCCAGTCTATTGACCTTAGTTCCAGATTCTGGCAAGTATAGGTCACCCATAACATCCTATATTCAAACTCAAACCCAAGGAGTTATTATGTTGTTTCATATTCAAGCTACTCATTCCTATGAGACGTGCCTGGCTAACGATCCGGAGAAAAAGAAAATTCTGAGAGATGCCCTTAAGAGTGCAGAGCAGAAAGGAGTTAAGATTCATAATTTGGTATCCAGTAGGCCGGCTCATACACTTTGGATGATTGTTGAGGCAGAAACTTTTGAAGCCATTGACGAAATGTTTGAACCTATACGAGCAATGACAGACGCCGTCATTAACCCGGTTATGGCGTTACCTGCGAGTTGATCACTCCACAACGCCTTGCTCGGTTTCGGGTTCAAGAGGCAGAACCGTGAGTCATCAAAACCCCAAAAACTCCTTCTTTTTAGGCTAGATCCATGTTCGACAAGATTTATGACAACTGCGACCCAACTGAGAAGGAAATATCCTGCCAATGCGGAGAAGTCCTCATCAAGATGAGTCACGGCCGCCCCAGGAGGGTCATGGAATGTTGCTGCGTAGATTGCTACCAGCACCTTGAATGGGCTTCAGTGATGGGAGGACCCAAAGTCCCCATCGTTCCAACCCTCTCATACTGGGACAATGATATCGATGTTGTTCGGGGAGAAGAACATCTCAGAGTTGTTCTCCTCCGGGAAGACGGTCGTTCCAAAAGAACCACTGCAACCTGCTGCTTCTCAACACTCATGGTCGATCACCCTGGGTATAATGGTGTTATGTTCATGCTTTTTGAGGAAGCCTGTAGGATTCAAGATGATGTTCCTGATGTTCCTCCAACAAAAACCCGACCTGCCGAATCCAGGATATATTTTAAGGACTTTGATACTTCTCGTGGAAAACTACCTGAATTCGGTGGCGACCCCAGTCGAGTCCATCAAACCTGTTGTCCGAAATATATCAACGGGTGGAACAGCAAGTCTTCTCCAACATTGGAAAATCCATCAGGAGAAAAGATTCAGTCATTGTTTGAGAGGATTCCTCAAATGATTCTCGGACTTGAGGAAGGGAAGAGAATACTCAGCCGGAGCGATTGTCCGGTTGGGTTTGAATAAGCCAAAACACACCGTGCCTATTTTGGTAGCGGACCGTAACCTCTGTTGGATCCGAATCCTGTTCAGGACAAAGGTGTCGGCCTCTCCCGCTTCCCGTTTTCTTAACGGTTTCCAGCTTTTACCAATACTGCACAATTTCTGAATCATGTAAATTTTTGCAAATTTGTAAAGCCCCTGGGCCCACCTTTTTTCTCGATCACTTCCCAAGGTATCTGGAAAGTGCAGTAGGTGACAAAAAAACTGCCGAAGTTGAAACGGTTGCTCCAGTCCATGAGGATAAGTTACCCTTTTCACTGGCAAAAAATTCATAACTAAAAATTCATAACTAAAGGATAAAATGATCGTAAAACTGGAAGGTAAATTGGAGAGAGGATTTGCTCCTTGGAAAGCCATGCTTGAGGGAGCTTCAGATAAATT